>CAMZFW010000096.1 GCA_947306225.1 uncultured Bacteroidales bacterium | reverse complement strand
ACCCTGCACAATGCCGTCGGCAAGCAGCGAGGTGTACCAGGTGTCGGGCATGACGCTGTGTAGTAGGTCGCATAGCCAGTCGATGCCAGACTGAATCCAATCCTGCGGATAGGCCCCAATCGTGAAGGTGCATTGGAATATCAGATACAGCACTATTGCAAGGATAGGCAAACCCAACCAACGGTTGGTGAGCAGGGCATCTAAGCGTTCCAGTCGGGTATGGTCGCTGTGCTGGAGGGTCTCATTAAGTGCGCCACGAATAAAGGCGTGTCGTGCCTCATGGATGATGGTTGCGGGCGACTGATGTGATGATTTCTCAATCTTGCGGCGGTTGCCCTCGGCGGCGTATGCCAATGCCATGTAGTTGGGCACGTCGTGCAACATGGCCAGCGTCACCTCGGGACGTTCGAGCAGACGGATGGCCACGTAACGCTTGGAGTAGGTATCACTAATGTTAGGTATTTTTGCCACCTCGTCAAGAAGATTGCTAATGGCATTCTCAATGTCGGAACCATACACCACGTGCACATGTCGGCTGGCATGCTCGCGTTCCTCGTAGGCTGCCACCACTCCTTCTACCACTTTGTCCACCCCCGTTCCTGTAAGGGCATTGACAGGGAATGCCTGAACGCCCATCAGCCTGCCGAAATGTTCGTAATCAATAGAATGGGCTGTCGCCAACAACTCATCGTAGCGGTTGAGGGCAAGCACCAACTTCAGGTGCATGTCAATCAGCTGAGGAGTGATGACCAACGACTCTTCGAGGTCGGTACAATCAACCATCTGCACCACCACGTCGGGTCGCTGGTGTACAATCTCTTCGGGGTCGGCGACCTCTATCCAGTCCATTTTTAGGCTCTCAGCAGACAGCTGCGCGACTTGCTGGCAGAAGGTGGATTTGCCACTGCCAGAAGAGCCTACAACGGCTATTTTAATGGTTTTTATCTCTTGCATAGTGGTGCAAAGATACTATTTTTATTAGAAACAACGCCTCCCCAATAGTAGTGATTTTGAAAAAAATGTTGATAATTGAAGTTTTTTTCGTAATTTTGCAAGTTCAAAATAACAAAAACTCATCAACATGAAAGACGTAAAAGCCTACATCGAAGCCAACCGTGAGCGCTTCCTAGAAGAATTGTTCGAACTGATTCGCATACCCTCCATCAGTGCCGAGAGCGAGCACAAGCCCGACATGCTGCGCTGTGCCGAGAAGTGGAAGGAGTTCCTCCTCAAGGCAGGCTGCGACAAAGCGGAGGTGATGCCTACCGAAGGCAACCCCGTCGTGTATGGCGAGAAGATTATCGACCCCGCCAAGCCTACCGTATGTGTCTACGGCCACTACGACGTGATGCCCGTGGCACCGCTGGAACTGTGGCGCACCAGCCCCTTCGAGCCTGTGGTCAAGGACGGCAAGATTTGGGCACGTGGTGCCGACGACGACAAGGGTCAGAGCTTTATGCAGGCCAAGGCTTTCGAATTTATGGTCAAGACCGGCCAGCTGCCCTGCAATGTGAAGTTTATGCTCGAAGGCGAAGAGGAAATCGGCTCGCCAAGCCTCTATGGTTTCTGCGAGCAGCATAAGGAACTGCTGAAGAGCGACGTGATACTGGTGTGCGACACCAGCATGATTGCCCCCGACGTGCCCAGCATCACCAGCGGCCTACGCGGACTCTGCTACTGGGAGGTGGAGGTAACAGGTGCCAACCACGACCTGCACAGCGGCATCTATGGCGGAGCGGTTGCCAACCCCATCAACATCCTCTGCAAGATGATTGCCAGCCTGCACGACGAGAACGGCCACATCACCATACCTGGCTTCTACGACGATGTGCTGGTCATCAGCGACGAGGAACGTGCCCTCATGGCACAGGCTCCTTTCAACGAAGAGGCTTACAAGAAAGAACTCGACATCAAGGCGGTGCATGGCGAGAAGGGCTACACCACCAAGGAACGCACTGGCATACGTCCCTGTCTGGACGTGTGCGGCATCTGGGGCGGCCACACGGGCGAAGGCTCCAAGACCGTCCTCCCCAGCAAGGCCTACGCCAAAATCAGCACCCGTCTGGTTGCCAATCAGAACTTCCACAAAATCAGCGATCTCTTCCAGCACCATTTCGAGAGCATCGCCCCCGACTGCGTGCGCGTAAAGGTGACACCCTGCCATGGCGGTGCGGCATATGTCAGCCCGCTGGAGATGAAGGCATATCAAGCTGCCGAGAAGGCTATGGAGACCACCTACGGCAAGCGCCCCATTCCCACCCGTAGCGGTGGCAGCATCCCCATCGTGGCTGGATTCGAGAACATCCTCGGCACCAAGAGCATCCTTATGGGCTTCGGTCTGGGCAGCGACGACATCCACGCTCCCAACGAGAACTATCCGCTTGAACAGTTCTTCAAAGGCATCGAGACCATCCCCTATTTCTACGAATATTTTGCGCGGTGAACCACCGCTGGTAATAACTATTAATCGAAGCAAATAATGAAAAAGTTTTTTCTCATCGCACTACTGAGCATGGCTTTCATTCCTGCCATGGCTCAGAACCAGCACCAACAGCACGGACAGTGCGGCCACCATTGTGGCAACTGCCCTCATCATCAGGCACAGCAGCAACAGCAGGCTAAGACTATCAACGGCATGACACCAGAGATTGTCAATGCTTTCCCAACCGCCAAAATCATAGAGAAAGAGGCGAAATGGATTGTCGTATACGATGCTAACAAAAAGGTATTGGGCTATGCCGTCTACTCCAAGCCTGCCAGCATCGGCATAAAGGGCTACAACGGCGAGACCCCGCTGATGATTGCCCTCTCACCCAAGAAGAAGGTCATGTCCGTCATCCTGCTCCACAATCAGGAGACCCCCAGCTACATCGCCCGCGTGATGGAAGCCGGACTGCTCAAAAGCTGGGACGGCATGAAGGTCAAGAAAGCCTCCAAGAAGAAGGTCGACACCGTCAGCGGAGCCACCTACTCGTCGCGCAGCATCATCCAGACATTGCAGGCAGCGTTGAAAAACTTGTAGTGCTCGAATGGTATACTCACTCTTTACCGACTTAGACCGCTGCACCCCCGAGGAGGTGCAGCGGCTACTTTTATTAGTACCTGACGCACAGCGGGTAGAGACTCTCAAGTTCAAGCACACCTTCGGGCAGTTTGCCACGCTGAAGAGCTATCTCATGTTAGAGAATCTGCTGACAAGCCAAGGCATTGTGTCCGCAGGCACGCCTCTGCGTTTCGAGACCAACGCACACGGCAAGCCTCATCTGGTCGACTTCCCCCACATCCATTTCAACATCAGCCACTGTCCCAAGGCAATAGCTGTGGCAGTCGACGACAAGCCCATCGGTGTGGACGTAGAACGCTATGTCACCCCCTCCAATTCGTTGCTGAATTACTGTATGAACGACGACGAGGTGCGACAGGTTCGAGAGTCTGACCATCCCGAGGCCACCTTTGCATCCTTTTGGACCATGAAGGAAGCCCTCTTCAAGCAGCGTGGTACAGGCATCACACACGAACTGCGCGAAGTGCTAGCACACCCCCACCCCGATGTCGAATTAGACACAAAAACATTCGACGCACAGCAGTTCGCCTTTACCATTGCCACTGCCGTGCGTTCCTGACGGACAGGATGTCACATTGTTATTCGCTGATGGTGAAATCGATGTCGGCCAACTTGAAGTAGGCTCCCATAAAGTCCATGTAGCCCACACGCACCGTCACCGTTCCCTCCTTCACCTTGGGAGTCATATAGTATGTGCCCAACTCACTGCCCTTACGCATAGCGCAGACATCTTCGTTCACAACCTTCAGAATGGTGTTGTTGGCACCCACCTTCTCCAATTTGATACGCACCACATTCTCCACACCGGCTTTCAGCACCAGCGATTCAGGTTCCAGCACGGTGATTCCCTGCTGTTCGTGCGCATTCTGTGGCACTGCCACTTTTGCAGTAGGAGGCACTTGGTATAAGGTATCGTACGTGGTGTGTTCATAAACCATGGGTTGCTGTTTGACGGAATCCTGTGTTATGGGTTCTTGAGCCAAGACCTGCAGACCTAAACAAACGAATGAGATAACAAATAGTAATTTCTTCATAATATGGGAGTTTATCGTTAATATGTCGACATGTTATGCGGCAGCCAATGCTTGAAGTAAGAACTATGAACTATTGCGTTGTGCGGCAGCCAATTTTTAATTATTAATTCGCTCTTATGCAACGTATGACTGATTTTTGCCAAATAGTATTCATGTCGCGTCTCTTCGAGACGCTGGAAAGGAGGGTGTTTCAATACCCCACACTGCGAAACCTATCGGTTTCTTGTATGGGGTTATTGAAATTCAGCCTCTTCGAGGCTGTTGAAAAATCAGTCAGATATAGCATAAGAGCCTATTAATTTTTAATTTTTAATTTTTAATTTTTAATTCGAAAATAGCTTCAATATTTTAAGTTTCCTTTCTCCGACTTTGTCACTATAAGGATGCTCACGTAGCGATAGGTTGAACCTATTGCGACCCATCAACACGGTCGAAGGATGTGTAAATTCCCGGAAACCCCATTCGCCATGGTAGGCACCCATGCCGGAATGGCCTGTTCCGTTGAATGGCACCCCCTTCACCATCAGATGCACACACACTTCGTTGATGCAGCCCCCGCCGTATTGTTGGCGTTGCATAGTGCGCTTAGCCCAGCGCAGGTTGCGTGTGAATAGGTACATCGCCAGCGGATGCTCCCGTTCGGCAATGATGTCCATCATGTGCTCCACTTCGCTATCCTTGTATGGCACAATGGGTAGCAGCGGATTGAACAGCTCGTGCTGCACGATGGGCTCATCTGCCGCAACGGGGTATATGATAGTAGGCGCGTAGCGTCGGCTCGCACGGTCGCCACGACCGCCATAGACGATGCGTCCACGATATTCTTCCGCCTGTGCGGCACATTTGTCGTATGCCGCCTCCGTTATCAGCTTGGGGTAATCGTTGTTCTGTTCCGGAACCTCGCCAATCTGTTTGGCAAAAGCAGCTTTCAACTCTTCAATAAACTTCTCTGCCACTTCTTCTGCCACAGCCACTTGATTAATATTGATACATATCTGTCCTGCGTTGCAAAGCTTGAAGAAGGCTATCTTGCGTGCAGCGTCTCTCAGGTCGGCATCCTTGCGCACCACACACCAGTTACCCGTCTCGCCACCCAGTTCCAACGCTACAGGTGTCAGGTTCTTAGCCGCCTCTGCCATCACATGTCTGCCCACAGCGGGCGACCCTGTGTAGAAAATCTTGTCGAAACGCTGTGCCAGACACTCGTCCGCCACGTCGTGTCCTCCGTCCACCAAGGTGACATACTCTGGTGGAAACACCTCAGCGATAAACCTTTTAAGCATCGCCGTACTGGCTTTCGACTTCGAGCTGGCCTTGATGACCGCTGTGTTGCCCCCTGCTAATGCAGCCGTAAGCACACCCAATGTCAATAGCATTGGGAAGTTGAACGGACTGATTATCAACGACACTCCATAAGGCATCTTATACACCTTCGTCACCATGCTGGGGAAGCACGCCAGCCCACTGTAGTGGCATTCGGGACGTGCCCAACGGCGCAGGCCATGTATGGTTTCATCTATCTCGAAAACAATGGGTAGCACGTCGCACAAATACGCCTCTACAGCCGACCGCCCCAAGTCCTCCGCCAAGGCCTGTTCCATTTCCTCGGCATGGGCCTTTACCGCCGCCCTCAACTTTTTCAGTTGTTCTATGCGCCACTTCACATCCAGCGTCGCTCCAGTCCTGAAGAACGTCCGTTGCTTGTCAACAATTGCTTTAATATCTTCCATAATAGTATTTCTTATTTTTCAGTTCATCGCTCCATCACCAGCCTTACGCTGTGTCCCGTGGCGCGGTCGGTGTAATAGAAGTGATAGCCGCTCGAGAGGAAATACAGCTCGTAGGCCGATTCCAATGTGTACCCTGTAGTGGTCCAGTAACAACCGTAGTCACCCACCATGCTCACCGCCACACCGCTGCGCTCTCCTGCCGCAGGCAGAAACACCGCTCCGGCACCCTCCATCTTATTCCACTGCTCCACGCTGTACACGTTAGTCTCAAAACCCTCTTTAGTGCCGTACTGGAACGAACACCCTTCGGGCAGTTCCCATTTGTCGGGCAGCAGCAGCATCCCGTGCATCGCCGTGCCGTTCAGCCCCACATTCTCTATCGTCGCCAGAGCCTTTTTCATCGTTGCACGGTTGCGGTATTTCAGCAGATATGCCCATTCGTCGTACGACATCACACGCCATGCTCCTACGTTGTTGCCACCGTTGCTGATAGCGTTGTGCCGTCCCCAGTCGTATTCGCTGCCCACAATGTCGAACATGCCAAAGGCATATCGCTCACTGGTGTCCACCACCGTGTAGGGCATCAGCTCGTTTGCACCCGACGTGCCCCAGCCAAACAGGTCTATCCAACCGCTATAGGTGGTGTCTGCCTGTTCGTTGTCGTAGCCTATCACGTCGTACTGCCGTCCGGCAAAACGCCATGTGTGGCTCGATGCCTGATACTGTAAGTTGCCTTTGGCGAACACCACTGTCACGTTATCGCCAATCGTATAGCGTGCATTGATGGCCCCGTCGGTCGGATATAGCGGACGCTCCACTTCGGAATTCACTCCCTCGCATCCCACGGCCAGCATCGCCAGCACGGTTGCAATGATAATAATATACCTCATAACCCGACATTAACGCGCCAACGGCAATATTATTGTCCCCTCCCTTCTAAAATATTTTTACTATTTTTTGTATCAATCCAATTTTTCTTTGTATTTTTGCATTTTAAAATTCGATAGACACACTTTCACAAATCCATTCACCCATGTACACGATACTGAAGAAAGAACTCCTCAACAGCAACGAGATTTACCTCATGGAAATCCAAGCCCCTTGGATTGCCCGCAACGGACAACCCGGCCAGTTTGTCATCGTCATCCCCATCACCAAGGGCGAACGCGTGCCGCTGACCATCTGCGACATCCACCCCGAACGTGAGAGCATCAGCATCGTGTATCAAGTGGTAGGCGAGAGCACCCGCCGCCTCAGCCAGATGGCCGAGGGCGACAGCCTCTACACCATCGTCGGTCCGCTGGGCCGCGCCAGCGAGCTCATCACCGCGCCTGTCGAAGAACAGCAGCGTATGCGCCTGCTTTTCGTGGCTGGCGGTGTCGGCATCGCACCCGTCTACCCACAGGTGAAATGGGCACACGACAAGGGCATCCCCACCGATGTCATCATCGGGGCCCGCAATCGCGACCTCCTCTTCTTCGAGGAGCAGATGCGTGCCGTCTGCGACAACCTATACATCATGACCGACGATGGCAGCTATGGCGAGAAAGGACTTGTCACCAATAAGATAGAACAGCTAGTCCCCGCCGCCACGCAGCCCTACACCCACTGTGTAGCCATCGGTCCCATACCGATGATGAAGTTCGTGTCGTTGCTCACCAAACGCCTCGCCCTACCCACCATCGTCAGCATGAACTGCATGATGGTCGATGGCACCGGCATGTGCGGTGCCTGCCGTGTCACCGTGGGCGACAAGGTGAAGTTCACCTGTGTCGACGGTCCCGAATTCGACGGCCATCTGGTCGACTTCGACGAGGCAGCCCGTCGCCTGCGCCGTCCCGATGAGCGCAAATACCGCATCGCCACCGCCACCGACAATGCTGTCGACGGCCACCGCTGCCACCTCACCCCTGCCGTCGAGCAGGCTGTCAGCCGCCAGCGTCCGCAGGAGCAGGACCCTGTCGTCCGTGCCACCAATTTCCAAGAAGTCTCCTACGGCTTCACCCCCGAACAGGCTGTTGCCGAAGCCCGTCGCTGTCTCCACTGCAAGAAACCGCTCTGCGTCACCCAATGTCCTGTCAGCATACGCATACCCGACTTCATCGCCGCCGTGGCGCAAGGCGACTTTGCCCTTGCCGCCGACATCATCGCGCAAGACTCCGCCCTCCCCGCCGTCTGCGGTCGTGTCTGCCCGCAGGAGAACCAGTGCGAGGGCAGCTGCATCCTCGGCAAGAAGGGCGAGCCCATCGCCATTGGTGCCCTCGAACGCTTCGTAGCCGACTGGAAAAGAGAATGTTCTCCCAAGGACTCAGACTCCTCCAACCACTCCTACCCCTCCGATTCCTCCGACATAAAGAAAGTCGCCATCATCGGCTCCGGCCCCTCTGGACTCACCTGCGCCGGCGACCTTGCCAAACAGGGCTACAGCGTCACCATCTTCGAAGCGCTCCACCACCCCGGCGGCGTGCTGGTCTACGGCATTCCCGAGTTCCGCCTGCCCAAGCAGAAAGTCGTCGAGCCTGAAATCGACAACCTGCGCCGTCTGGGTGTCGACATCAAGACCAATGTGATTGTCGGCAAGAGCGTCACTGTCGATGACCTCTTCGACCGCCACGGCTATTCCGCCGTCTATATCGCCAGTGGTGCAGGCCTGCCCAAGTTCATGGGTATACCGGGCGAGACGCTTGTCGGCGTCATCTCTGCCAACGAGCTGCTGACCCGCACCAACCTCATGCACGGCTACGACGAAAGCTACGACACCCCCATCTATCTCGGCCGCCGTGTCGCCGTCATCGGCGGTGGCAACGTGGCGATGGATGCCGCCCGCACCGCCAAGCGTCTCGGCAGCGACGTCACCATCATCTACCGCCGCGAGCAGGCGGATATGCCTGCCCGTCGCGAGGAGGTGCACCATGCCATGGAGGAGGGCATACAGTTCTCCTTCCTCACCAACCCCACCGAGTTCCTTGGCGACGAGCAGGGCAACGTCCGTGCCATGCGCTGCGTCCGCATGGCGATGGGCGACCTCGACGAGAAGGGTCGCCGCAAGTTCAGCGTCATCGAAGGCAGCGAGTTCGAGATGGACATCGACACTGTCGTTGTCGCCCTCGGCACCAGCCCCAACCCCCTCATCAAGAGCACCACGCCCGGCCTCGACACCGAGCCGTGGGGCGGTCTCAAGACCAACGAGGATGGCCAGACCAGCCGTCCGGGTGTCTTTGCCGGCGGCGATGCCGTCAGCGGTGCTGCCACCGTTATTCTAGCCATGGGTGCCGGCCGTGTCGCCGCCCGTGCCATCCACCGCTACCTCTCAGGCAACGAATAACGCCATACATCCATTTTCCCCACCCCTCCCTCCCCGTCAGAAACCCGCGTTTCTCTCACACATATCCGATTCTTATCCGATTCTTTGCCGCTCCTTGTCCGATTGGGCATTAGAAAACGTGCCCCAATCCGAAAAGTGAAAAGTGAAAAATGAAAAGTGAAAAGTGAA
This sequence comes from uncultured Bacteroidales bacterium, assembly GCA_947306225.1. Taxonomy (GTDB): domain Bacteria; phylum Bacteroidota; class Bacteroidia; order Bacteroidales; family P3; genus Colimorpha. Next base: position 840 of record CAMZFW010000096.1, on the reverse strand, counting down.
ACTTCGCGGCGGCGGTCCGTTTGGTTACTTCCGTGTCACTGGTTACTAATCACTGGAGATTTCGCCAGCGAGCGAGGCGAATAGTTGTGCCCATTCGTTATCCGTTCGTTATCCGTTCGTTATCCGATCGTTTGCCGTTCCAGAGACGGCAAACGACCCCCCAATCGGTAGGAATCGGTAAGTTTCCGTAGAATGCGGTACGATGCGGTAGAATGCGGTAAGATGTGGTAGGAATCGGTAAGGGCGTGAAAAGAAGTGCGTACTTTTGCTGCGACAAAAAAAGTGTGTAGTTCGATGAAAAGTGCGTATATCTATTTGAAAAGGACACGGATTACCACGAATTATTCATAAATTAATACATTCTATAACTATGAAATTCAATATTATACAAATAATTTTATACAATTTACGTGTATGTCATAAAAAATATGTATATTTGCAGCGGAATTCCATTCACTGAATTTCACGTGCGCCACGGTCTGACACACGTTGTCAAGTGCAAATCAGACACCCTCCTCCCGCCTTGGGCGTTATGTTTTCCCACCTGAAAAGACATGTATTCACAACCCTTTAAAAACACAAAAGATGAAACAGAAAATATCTCTAAGAATCGGCTGGGCGTTATGCGCCCTGCTGTGCGCGTTGCCCGCCGTGACGCACGGACAGGCACCCTGTGCCGTGACCGTTACCAGCGACTTCGAGGCGCAATATATGGGGGGCAGTGTCGTGGAGCTGGTGCTGATGGACATGACAGGGCGCACGGTGGCGACCTTTGTGGAGACGGAGGTGGCGGACATCACGCGCCTACCGACGGGAGCCTATATCGTCCGCATCCGCATA
>CAMZFW010000095.1 GCA_947306225.1 uncultured Bacteroidales bacterium | reverse complement strand
AGCGTGCCATCGAGGCGTTGAAACTGGTGGGGCTCGAATCACGGATGCAACACACCAGCGCCCAACTCAGCGGCGGGCAGCAGCAACGCGTCGCCATAGCCCGCGCCATTGTTAATAATCCCGTGCTGATTCTTGCCGACGAGGCCACGGGCAATCTCGACACCCGCACAAGCTATGAGATTATGGCCCTCTTCCAAGAGTTGCACGCACAAGGCAAGACCATTGCCTTTGTCACCCATGAGACCGACATTGCCTCATTCACCAGCCGCACTATCCGTCTGCGCGACGGTATGTTGGTCGAAGACCACCCCAACACGCCCCTTTCCGCGCAACAGATGGTCAAATCACTCACCCATTAACACGTTTACGCATTAGCACATTAACACATTCAAAATGCGCTTTCTCGACATAATAAAACTGGCTCTTCGTGCCCTGCTTCGCAACAAGACCCGCACCCTGCTCACCATGTTGGGCATCATCATCGGTATCTCCTCCGTCATTATCATGATGAGTCTCGGAAGCAGCCTTACCTCATATATGCAGAAAGGGTTTTCATCCATCGGAGGAAACATCATTGCCGTCAGACCCGAATGGAATCGTGATGGGGGCATGTGGTCGCTCATGCATTCGCTGGAACAGAACGACTACGAGGCCATAAAAAGCCAGTGTCGCCACCTCGCTGCTGTCACCCCTAGCGTGACCACGGGTGCCGCATTGGTCTTTGGCAACAACAGCCATAGTGCCATGTTGGAAGGGGAATCGACTGATGTACTTATCACAAGCAATCTAAAGATGAGCAAAGGCACCATGTTCGATGCCGACGACATTGCTTCCTCCGCCAAAGTGTGCGTCTTAGGTGTCACCGTTGTTGAAAAACTATTCACGCAGGGCGAGAACCCCATCGGGCAGACCATCCGTTGCAACGACATACCCATGCTTGTGATAGGTGTTTTGGAACCATTGGACAAGTTTATGGGTATAGACATTAACGACCGGATTTTGGCTCCCTACACTACTGTCATGAAACGTTTCACGGGTACCAATGACATCGACGAAATCGACTGTGTGAGTCGAAGCCTTTCCGACAACGAAATCGCTGTTGCAGAAATCGACCGCGTTATGAGGGTCGCTCACGGCTTAGCTCCCGACGACAAGCCCGACTTCAGTATCGAACTGTCACAAGATGTGATGAAACAGCTCAACGACATACTTGGTATCGTCGTGATGGTGCTGTCGCTCATTGCTGGAATCTCGTTGGTGGTAGGCGGTGTGGGGATAATGAATATCATGTACGTCACTGTCACTGAGCGCACACGCGAAATAGGTCTCCGCAAGGCAATAGGCGCACGCAAGCGCAGCATCATGTCGCAGTTTTTGGTCGAGAGTGTAGTGCTTAGCCTCGTAGGCGGACTCATCGGCATCCTTACGGGCATGGGACTTTATGGTCTTGCCACTGCTATTATTCCCGAGATGCCCTTTGTCCTTAACGTCAATGCCCTGATAGTCTCTTTTGGAGTATGTACCCTTATTGGTATCTTCTTTGGTTGGTATCCGTCGCGCAAGGCAGCAAACCTCGACCCCATTCAAGCCATTCGGTACGAATAAGGTGAAAAATGAAATTAAAACTTCGCGGAGGAGGGTAATTGGTTGCCACTGCGAGGTTTTAATCCAAATTTGTCATAAACCCTAATGACCGATCTGGATTTGATTTTCATTTTTTACTTTGTCTTCACAGGGAAGGTAAAGTAGGTGTTGGGGTAAGGCTCGTTGTTCAAGGTGAAATGCCACCATTCACAGTCCAAAGGTTTAAAACCGTGGCGCATCATGGCAGTTCGCAATACCATACGGTTGTTGAATTGCTCTGCGGTGATAGTGTCGTTCGGGCGATATTCCATTGTCTCGGGGTTGCCTCCACAGTCAGGATGGCTCTCTGTGCCAAACCAGTCGAAGACACCGCCCATGTCGACTTCCTTGCCTGTGGACATATTGACAAGGGTAAGGTCGACGGTGGAGCCGCGTGAGTGGCCGCTCTTCTCAGCGATGTAGCCTAGTTGGAATAGTTGTGATTTGTCGACGTTGGGGTAGAAGTAGGGCTTCATGGCGGTGTCGTCGAGGTCTTTTGCCCAACGTACGAAGTGGCTAACGGCCATTTGTGGCCGGTAGGCGTCGTAGATCTTGATGCGGTAGCCTTGCGCGTTGAGGTCGTCGCTTGCGGCCTTAAGGCTGTCGGCAGCCTGATGGGTGAGTATTGCGGTCGGCTGTAGATAGCCGTCGACACGGGCACCGACGAAGTTGTATGTGCTGTAATAGCGGATTTCGAGTATGGCGTCGGGCACGACATCGGTAATTTCCACGAATTGGGCGAAGGCGTGTTCGGCAGGTATGATTTGGTCGCTCTTTTTGCACGACGATAGGGTGTTGCTGCAGACGATGAGTATGGCAACAAGCATGGATGCTGTAGTCGCTTTCATAGATTGTTTAGAATGTGGTTGATAGATTTGATAGATATGATAGATTTGATAGAAAGGGTGTTGATTGCTTGATTGTCTGATTGCTTGATTGTTTGAGTTTTTTACTGCGCCAGCCACTCAAGCATTAACACAATCAAGCATTCAAGCAATCATTTAATAAGTTCAGAGGGCATTCCTCACGGCGCTTTCTACCGACGACATGGGGTTGCCGGGTTCGTAGCGTCGTATGACTTCGCCTTTGCGGTTGATGAGGAATTTGGTGAAGTTCCATTGGATGTTGCCTGGCTTTTTGCTCTTGAGCCATACGTAGAGGGGAGAGGCATTGGGACCGTTGACGTCGATTTTGGCAAATTGTGGGAAGGTGATACCGTAGCGGCCGGTGCAGAAGTCGTGAATGTCGTCGTAGTCGCCAGGAGCCTGGCCTCCAAACTGGTTGCAGGGGAAGTCGAGGATGACGAATCCGCTGTCCTGATACAGTTCGTATATGCGCTGTAGGTCGGTGTACTGCGGGGTGTAGCCGCACTGTGTGGCGGTGTTTACCACTAGCAGCACCTTGTCGCGATATTGGGCAAGGGAGACGCTGTCGCCAGCTCCATCGAGTACCTTGAACTGATAGATGTTGTCTTGGGGTTCCTCGGGTTCTTCTGGTACAATGGTGTCGGTTCCCACGGTGTCGTTAATCGGCAGTTCGGGGTTTTCGGGTTTGGTGCAGCCTATGATGGCTGTTGCTGTTGCCACTAGGGCCACAATTAGTGTGGTAATTTTGTGTTTGGTCATAATGTTTAAGATTTTATTGATTAATTTGGATTGTTTTTCACTTTTGAGTGTTACTTTGAGAGTTGATAGATATGATAGATATGATAGAGTTGATAGAGGGGGTGATGATTGCTTGATTGTCTGATTGCTTAATTGTTTGAGTTTTTTACTGCGCCAGCCACTCAGTCATTTACACAATCAAGCATTCAAGCAATCTTTTTTAGGGTTAGTACATCAGCCTGTCAATCAGGCCTGGCATGGTGCTGAGGCTGTCGAATTTCAGTGTGGGGGTGATGAATGTTTTGTATAGTGGTTCGGGCGGGGCTGTTGCAGAGGCTTGGTTGTGGGAGTCGGCGAATTTCATCACGTCTTCTTCGGAGATGCCTATCATCTCCATGCTTCTGGCGTTTGAGTATCGAAAGCTGGCTGCCATAAAGCGCAGGTAGCATATCCAGCCGTGGATTTCGCCGATGTTGTCGCGAAATTCTTCGTCGAGCATGCACTTCATACATATATTGTTGCCGGGGTAGTCGGAGGAGTGACGTTTTATCCAGTCGACATGTTTGGCGGCACCGTTGATGAAGTCGTTGTATGAATTCTCGCAGTCGTTCATCTCGTCGAAGTTTTGTCCCACGCGGTCGATAAAGTTGAAATTACCCATATTCTTCCATGTCTCGATGGAATTGGAGAAGATGTTTTCGGCCGTGCGGTCGTGGCTGAGTAGGGGGAATGAGATGACGGAGTTGACAGCATTGGACATCTCGTGAAAGGGCACTTTTTCAAGTGAATCTACGGGCAGGCCGAGAAGCCATGTGGCAATGGTGTCGCGCTGGGTCAAATCGTCGGCCAAGTCGTCTAGAACGCGGGCAAAGCGTTCGACATTGCCCATGACCATCAACGCGGACATTTCGCGGTCCTTGGTCCGTTGGCGCATGTCGAGCAGGTGTGCCGTTCCGAAGGTGAGCACGATGGAGATGGTTGTACCCAAAAAGGTAAGCAGCAGTTCTTTCCACATGCTACGATTGGTGAGGGTGCGCCTGAACTTGGGCATTTTAAACTTGATGTTCATCTTTGAAAATTGAAAATTGAAAGTTGAAAATTTGAATGTGTTAACGTGTTAATGTGTTAATGTGTTAGTCCTTGGTGCATCAAAAGATTTACGAATTAACGAATTTACGAATTCCTGAATGTGTTAATCCGTTAGTCTTAGTTCGACAAGTTTTAGTTTTTAGTTTTTACTTTTTAGTTTAAATAACACATTCAAGCAATCATTTTACTACAAATCGTGTTGTGGTGGTGCCGTACGAGGAGGTGAACTGGAGCAGGTATAAGCCCAAAGGGAGTGTGCTCACGTCAAGGGCGACTTTTGACGTTGCCGTGGGGCGTTGCATGAGCTGCCGTCCGGTGGCATCGAAGAGGGTGAGGGTGCCGTTGGGGTCGGGCAAGGTGACGGATACCATCTGTCGGGCAGGGTTGGGGTGGACACTCAGAGCGGTGTTCGCCACATCGTCGATGCCCACGGTGCTCTCCCATATACGCAGGCCGTGTAGTTGGAACGTCCCATCTCCAGTGCCTTCTTGGCGTCGCATGCGTATGGCAATACGTACAGGGTTGCCTTGGTTGTGTTCGGACAGATTGATGGGCTGGGTGGTGACTGGTACGGGTTCATTGTTCGTAGGCAGGGTGTAGATAGTGGTGAAGTCGGCACTGTCGAGCCCCCCTTGTGAAAGTTCAACCGTGATGAGACAGTTGCCCGATGTGATATGGTTAAGTTCGAGCCATATAGTGCGGTCGCTGGAGAGGTCGATGAGGGGTGAAACGTACAAGTTGTCGGTCCCTTGGCTGATATAGATGGAGATATATTCAGTATTAAATAAATAGCCACGACTTTCGCCAAGATAAAACCATTGCCAGCAGGTACGCAGCATGGCATCCTGTTGGTCGAAGTTGATAACATAAGGGAAGGAACTGACAGGATTGTTGCAGTCGGTGATGAGCACGGTGTCGCTTACTGTCACACTGCAACAGGGATTCACAACATGAGCACTGATAGGATGATGGCCAACGGTGTTCCAGACGATAAAGGCAGTGTCGGAAACTAAGCGTGTTGCAACGGCATCGCCAAAATCCCATTCTACAGTGCTGCTAGTGGAGTGTAGGAGTTCAATCATGACGGTGTCATCGATGTAGCCTTGTCTGGGAGCGACAAGGAATGCAGTGGGCGTGAGGTCGGTGTTGACTACAGAGTCGGCAGAGGTGACGCATCGGATAAACCAGCAGATTGAAGTATCGTCAATATCTGTGTTGGGCATTAGTTCGTTGAGGTGTTGCCATGTGGCACCGTTGTCATTCGAAATCCAGTTGCCGTCGGAAACACCTAGATTCGGTACTCCCATATAGTTGATAAATTCATCAATACGTCGAATTGTAATCCAGAGGTTGTTAGTGGTGTCGATAGGCACGGGGGTTTCGAGTTCGGCGCGGCACCAACGAAGGCTACCGTGCGGTATAGTGACGGGCTGGGTGTAGACAATCGGGCCGGGGGCATCGTCGCCTCCCTGATGGATGTAGACGACAAAATCGCCCTCATAGTGAAAGAGGTCGACGGCACTGATGTATTTGTGACCTGCCAAAACGGTAGCGGGCAGTTTCATTCCTATCCGGTAAGAAGTGTTGAGTGAATAAAGACCACGGTTGGAGAAGTCGGTACCAGTATAAGAAAGCACGCTGTCGTCTTCGGCAAGTGCTTGGGTGAAGTAGGCGGTAAGGCTGAAGTCGTGGGCAAGGATGGGATAGGGGTTGACGGTCGAACCGTTGCTCCACTGCAGGAAGCGGTAGCCATTGGTGGGCTGGGCATAGAGCAACACGGTGTCGCGATAGTTGTACACACCGCCGCCGTTAACGGTTCCTTGCGTGGTGTCGGCACTGGTGACAATGACTGTGCAGGTCGTGTTGCTGCCGAGGAGGGTGTCGGGTTCGATGCCTATGATGGCATTTTGCGTACTAGAAAAGTCGACTCCTCCCGGATTCAGCCTTGAAAAGGTGAAATAGCCGTCGGCCACGCCGCTCCAACCCCAGTTAAAATGGAAATAGCCGTTGGTGTCGTAGCCGTCACAGACGAACTCGTGACCTTCGGTTCTGCCTATTCCTGCATATAGCACTGGGCGACGATGGTCTATCTCGTTTTTCATCAATGCCGCCCAATCTTCGCCCGTGAAATCGGCGCGTCGCACGCCTGTCAGGGCCGCACTGTATTTGAAATAGGTGCGGAGTGCATTCTCAGGACAGGGGAAGTTGAGCCCGTGGTTGTACATGATGTTGTTGCTAATACCGCTTGCATAGATGCCATAGCCCATCTCAACAGCCACGCCGCAATGGTACATCAACGTTGCCACGGCAGTGACCTGGGCAGAGGTGCTGGAGGAGGATAGTGCAGTGGGCATATTGTCCCAGTCGTAAATGGTGGTACCAAAATCGGCGCTTAGGGTACCATAGCTGGATGTGGCGTAACTGTGCTGGCCGACTCCTGTGGCAGGCCAGTTCCAGTACTTCATTACCTGCGCCATGGCGGTGGCTATGCAGCCTGTCAGCGTCCTTTGCCCTCCATCTAGGGGGCAGAGGCTGTTGTAGTAGGGCGACTGGTCCCATGTGGTGGTCAGCAACGGCCCTACGATAGAGTCGTAGCCTTCCACGCCCGACTTTGGGGAGGCTTGCTGCTGCCATCCGGCATGGACGGGCAAGGTGGCATCCTCCATGGCGGCGTGTATCTGTCGGTCGTAGTCGTCAAGCCAAGCGGCAAGGTTGGACGGGATATTGTCCACGTCGAGGTTCGACTGCAGAGAATAACCCAGTATGGGCTGTACCCGATTGTCGGCACTTACAATGACGAAACCGCCGCCGTCTACGGCAAACAGATAAAATGTCTCGTAAGGGGACTTGAGTAATTGTAGCTGAGATTCGCTTTTCAGTTGTAAGAACGTCGCCGCTTTGCTTGCTGCGACTGATTTTGAAACGGATTGAGCATTGGTGGCAAAGTTGGCTATCAATGCAAATATAATAACTAATAGATATTTACGCATAACGAACTTATTATTTTGAAACTACAAATATATACAAAAAAATTGATAATTGTAAATTGAAAATGGAAAATTGAAAGTTGGCTGCCGCCTTCGGAGAATTGAGAATTTGCTGCCGCCCCCGGATAATTCTTAACGCTCTAGTACAACATATGACTGATTTTTGCCAAACAGTCTCAATGTCGCGTCCCTTCAGGACGCTGAGTAGTAGGGTTATCCCTGACCCCACACTGTGAAACCTATCGGTTTCTTGTATGGGGTTATTGAAATTCAGACTCTTCGAGGCTGTTGAAAAATCAGTCAGATATAGCATAAGAGCGATTCTTAATTCTCAATTCTCGACGGATAACGATTAAAGAAAAGCGATAAAACCAACAGGCTTTATCGCTTTTTGGTACCCCTAACCGAACTATTCTCGAACAGCTTTATGGATGACCTGGAGGAGATATGGAAGTTGAGAGCTTATATACCAGACCCTACAACCCCACCTTTGCTATATCGTTCTACTGATACCGAGGATATGGATTGATGCCAGTGATATAGAAGAATGTTACCCCCTTTTTGTATGAAGATGCACATTTTTTTGCCAAGTAAAAAATATTCTGTATCTTTGCAAAAAAATAGACCTATGAAACATACCAAAAGAATCTTATTATTGATGGCAATTCTATTACAGAGCAATATCGCAATATCACAACGGATATTGATCAAAGAAACCGTTTTGAATAGAAATACCGAACTGTTAACGGAAATAGAGAGTATGACACGTGTCGTGTCGGCTTGCCAAATTGATGTAAATAAGGATGTTCTATTCACAGAAGACACGTCGTTCCAAGTAATAATGACAGGATTGACTGACACGTTTTCAAAGGTCTATATAGAAGCAAGAGACGTTAATTCGTTTTCTTTTTATGGGAAAAATGACAATTCATTAATTCTTATTTCTTTTCTCGGTGATGATATACAAGGGTATGCCTTAATTCAAGGTCAGGTTTATGCAATTGAAACATACGGAAACAATTATTTTATGATTCAATGGGATCTCAATTCTTTACTTGAGGATTGTGATGATCTGGAAGAGAATACTAATAGCAGTAGAAAAGAAGGAAATGGGAGAAAACATCAGGGAAACATAGAATCCCAAGACACAAAGAGCCTTTATGATGATCGAATGGATACACGTTCTCTTTATGGAGCAGGAGATATTAAAGTTTTGGTGTTGTATACAGCAAATGCCGCGAGTTCGGTTAGTGACATAGTAAATACCGCTTTTGTGGCAGAAGGACTATCCAATATTTCATTTTCTAATAGCAACGTTAATTGCAAGATTGAAATTGTCTATGTTGGACAAACCAATTATCAGGAAGTGGACTCTCATACAGATGTGGATAGATACGCTGGGACAAACGACGGATATATGGACGAAGTACATTCATTGAGAGAAAAATATTCGGCAGATGTATGTGTTCTCCTTACTGATTATCATGATGAAACTTGTGGAAGAGCAAAAGAAATAAAAGCAAATAGCGACGAGGCATTTTGTGTGGTGCAAGCAAAAACATGTGCAACGACCAATCACTCATTCATTCACGAAATAGGACATTTGGTGGGTTGTAGACATGATTTTCGTAATGACCCCAGCCTTTGGCCGTACACATATTGCCATGGCTATGTTTACCCTGACGGAGGATGGAGAACCATAATGGCTTACAATCCATATTGTACTGGGTGCGATCGGCTTCCATTCTGGTCCAACCCAGAAGTTCTTCATGAAGGGGTTCCAATGGGGACATCGGGATTTAATAATAACGCAAAAGTATGGAATAATCGTTATGAGGATGTTGGTGGTTTCGAAAATGTAGCTACTAACCTGACAATTACCTCCTCAACAATTCCCGGCACTCTTAATTATGGTTTTATTGAAGCCGCATCAAATGTGGGCACCAACGGTAATGTCAGCCTTAATAGCGGACAATCATTGACAATTAAAGCTGGCAACGAGATTGTGTTTTCAGATGGCTTTGAAGCATCAGCTGGTTCTGAACTTAGTGCATATATCTCACAACAATCCACAATGTGTTATGCGACATCACCAAAGCCATCAACGATTGAGGTAAACACTGTTCGAAATATAGAAAAGACCAATATGGCAAACACTGTTGTTATTTATCCAAATCCAACTACAAATGAGCTGCACATTCAGAATGATGGACAAGAGCGCCCCACCGACATAATTATTCTTGACATTATGGGGAAAGTAATAAAACATTTAGACTATTTCAATTCTGAGATAAAGATCACACAGATACCTGCAGGCACCTACTTCATTGAAATAGTATTTGCAAATCGAACCGAGCGATATAAAGTAATAAAAAAATAGATATCCCTATGAAAAAGATTGTAATATTGTTTTTTCTCTCATTTTTATTTTTTACCGGATGTAAGAAAGAAGAATGTGGTGATGGATGTTATACTTGGGGAGGGGGATATATAAAATATAATGCAACCTTAGGGTTCGATTTTGATTCGGCTCTTGATTCTCTGATAATTGTCAAATATTCCAAACGCTCCTATAACAATACTCCATATTATCTTGAACCCGAATTAATGAGAGGCGTGGTATATCCTTACGATGAAAGGGAGTTTTATATGATAAAAGTTATGGATAGCACCACACAGTATATTTTAGCATCCCCTGTTGATGTCCTTGATACCAAAGGAGACTGGTATTATTTAGTCTGGCCTGAAGATTAGTTTTTTTTGGGGGGGGCATAAAAAAAGCGACAAAATCTGTTGATTCTATCGCTTTGGTACCGCATACCAGAGTCGAACTGGTGATCTACTGCGTGAGAGGCAGTTGTCCTGGACCACTAGACGAATGCGGCGTTCCATTTGTGGTGATTTCTCTCT
>CAMZFW010000094.1 GCA_947306225.1 uncultured Bacteroidales bacterium | reverse complement strand
AGCATGGCAATAGGCGAGGTGAAGGGGATAATGGAGAGCCAGGTGCTGAGACTGCCCGAAGGCTCGTTGAGCATGGCGGGCAGGAGCAGGAAAGTGAGCAGCAGCGGCACGGTCATGGGGAGGGTGAACTGCTGCGAGTCGGTCTCGTTGTCGACCAACGAGCCTGCCGCCGCAAAGAGCGAGGCATAGAGCAGATAGCCGAAGACAAAGTAGAAGACAAACAGAACGATAAGCAGTCCGAAGTTGATGCTGGTGAGGCCTTCGATGAGGTCTTTCAGGTCGTTGTCGATACCTTCGCCAGCCTCATATTGTGCCTGCTGATAGCGGGCGGCTTCGTACTGGGCAGTGGCCTCGGTGCCCTTGGTAGCCACCTCGGTAACGTGACGGCTGGTGGCCTGCTCGAAGAGGTCGGCATTGGCGATGCGCACACCCGTCATGGCGATGCCGCTCAGCACCACCCAGAGGGCAAACTGGGTGAGGCCGACAAGACCGATGCCCACCACCTTGCCCATCATCAGCTGGAAGGGCTTGACGCTGCAGACGATGACCTCGACTATACGGCTGGTCTTTTCCTCCATCACACCACGCATCACTTGCGAGCCAAACATGAACACACCCATAAACACCAACAGGGCTAGGACAGCTCCAATGACGAGCTTTATCTGCAAGAAGCCGTCGCGACCGGTCTCGATGTCCTGCGTGCGGAGGCGGATATGGGTGGAGGTGAGCATGGCGTAGTCGTCGGGGGTGATGCCGTGGACATCGAGCAGAATGACGTTGCGGAGTATCTCCTGCAGCTGGCTGTTCACGTCGCCCTGCACCATCATGGACGGTGCATCGGAACGGTAGTAGAGGAAGGCATCTTGCGGGATGGAGGTCTCACGGGCAGGGATGAAGACGATGGCGTCGAGGGTGTCGACCGAGGCCAGCTGCCGTTTGGCATAGTCGAGGCTGCCGGCATCGAAATAGGTGATGTCGCGACCCGAACGGAACTGCCCTTGGAACAGACCGCTATCGTCCACAACTAGCACGTTGGCATGTTCCATCGGCTTGGTGGCAAGCATGATGGGGATGGCATAGAGGGCAGCCAACAGGATGGGCACCACGAGGGTGAGAATCCAGAAGGAGGGTTTCTTGACGCGTGTGGAGTATTCGCGCTGTATGACTAGGAGGATTTTATTCATTGCTTGATTGCTTGATTGTTTGAGTAGTTTGACCACGTCAGCCAATTTTCAATTTTCAACTTTCAATTTTCAACTTATTACGGTGTTGATGAAGATGCGGTCGAGGTCTTGGCCGGGATGCGAGGCCTTGATGTCGGCGAGGGAGCCGGAGAGGACCACCTGCGCATGGTCGATGAGGGCGATGTCGTCGCACAGTTCCTCGGCAGAGGGCATATTGTGGGTGGAGAAGATGACGGTGGCACCCTGCTCCTTGAGGCGCAGGATTTCGCGCTTAAGGAGGTCGGCATTGACGGGGTCAAAGCCGCTGAAAGGCTCGTCGAAGATAAGCAACTGCGGATTGTGCAGCACGGTGACGACAAACTGCACCTTCTGCTGCATACCCTTGGAGAGCTCTTCGACACGGCGGTTCCACCAGTCGGTAATCTCCAGACGGTCGAACCACTGGCGCAGACGCTGCTCGGCAGTGGCTTTGTCGAGTCCTTTGAGGCGTGCCAGATAGATGGCCTGCTCGCCCACACACATTTTCTTGTAGAGTCCTCGCTCCTCGGGCAGGTAGCCTATCTGCATCACGTCGGCGTCGGTCATGGGGTGGCCGTCGAAGAGGAGCGTACCGCCATCGGGACGGATGATATGGTTGATGATGCGGATGAGGGTGGTCTTGCCTGCCCCGTTGGGACCGAGCAGACCAAACACACTGCCTCGGCGCACATGCAGGCTCACGCCATCAAGGGCGCGATAACTGCCAAAGGTCTTGGATATATTGTTTATTGCTAACACTTTATAAATTGAGAATTGAGAATTAAGAATTGAGAATTTCCGAGTACGGCAGCTAATTTTAATTTTTAATGTTTAATTTTATCAGGATTGTCTCCGCCAATAGTGCCAACAGAGCCAACAGCAGGCATACGCGCCAAAGGGGCTTGCCCTGGTGTCGCTGCTGGATATAGTCAGTCATCGACTTTTGTGCGCTGGTTGCCACGGTGCAGCCCGAGAGGCGCATGTCGGCTACGAGCCGTTTCACCTCGTTGGGGGTGTAAAAGTCCATGACAGACTCCTGTCGGCTATAATTAAACGAAAGGCCTTCTGCGGGTATGGTGGCATCGGCATCCTGTAGACGGTAATTGCCCGCCTGTGTGACAGCACCGTGGGGCAGCAGCCACTGCCGCGACCCAATGCGGCGTATGTCGGGAATGAGGTCGGAAGAAGCATCGTCAGAACCCACCAAATGGGGCAGGTCCTCCACATCATAACTGCCCAGCAGCGCAATCGGGTCGGTGCCAGTGAGCAGATGGTAAGGTACTGCGGTCGGGGTACTGAAAAGTGCCATATTGTAGAGCGTGGGCACGAAGAGTGCCTGCTGCACGAAGTCGGTATAGTCGGTTCTGAGTGGAGTGGCGAGAAGATAGCAACAGCCTTCACCCACGGGTGTACAGGTCAGATAGTCGCCACCGTCGAGCAATCGGATGACCGACTGGCTCACAGTTCCCGCCTGAACGGTCAGACGGTAATGCCCCACCACCGAGGGCAACTCCATATCGTCCAATTTGCCTTGGAACACCCCACGGAAGAGTGGCATATCGGTTGCCACCTGCTCGGCGCGGGTCTTACGAGCCGTCCACTCACCCAGCTGAGGTGCCTGCATCATTGCCAGCAGCCTGTTGTATGACTCAGAGACCACTCCTTCACCGGGTACCACCAATAGGGAACCACCATCCTCGACAAACTGATGCAGCGTCTGCGCCATTCCCGAGGGGATGTCGTGCAGCTCGTCGAGCACAATAAAGCCGCCGTTGGCGAACTGGGCATAGTCTATCTGATTGACCGACACCTGGAGGTAACGCACCAGCGAGTCGCCACTGAAGAGACGTTTCAAGAATGGGTTCTCACCCTTGCCGCCCACCACCATCACAGGGACCTGCCGCACCACGGGTAGCGAAAAATAGAGTCTGTCGTCGAAGGTGATAGGATAGTCGGTGGTTTCCACCATGCCTTGAACCATCCCCCCATCATCGAGGGTAAAGGTCATGGTGGCCTGCGCCGACCCATGTGCCGCCACATCCACCGAGGCAATGGCACGCTGCCTGCCATCTATGGAGAGGCGCAGCGGGAGGCTCTCGACAGCCTTGTCACCGTCGTTGCGCACCGTCACCTCCACCTGCACACTGGCTCCGGCATAGTAGGCGGGGCAGTCGAAAGCCAAGCTGTCAACGTATACGTTCGCCACATCGCTGCCCCCAAGGGGGACGAAGGTGGTGAGGATGGCACTATCGGAAGGATATTCGGCGATGTCTGCCGTGGAGCGTTGGAAGTCGCTGAGGATATAGGCGTGGCGGTTGGCGACGGTTGCCGACCGCAGGAAGTCCTGCTGACGGCGTGCCACAGCCGAGAGGGGCTGCGTCACCGCGCTGGTCTGCAAAGCATCGACGGCGGAGAGGAACTCCTCGCGGCTGAGCCAGCGGAACTGCCCGCCACCTAGGTCGTTGGTCAACAGCTGGAACTGGTCGTCGGGCTTGTATGCTGCCACTATCTCGCGTGCCTTGCGACGTGCGCTCTCCAACAGGCTGCCCTCCATGCCGCCACACTCCATGCTGTATGAGTTGTCGACATAGACGCTCACCACCGTGCCGCCCGGCTGAAGCTGCGAAGCCTTGTTCTTTATCACTGGCTGGGCGAACGCCAATACCAGAAAAACGATGGCGAGAATCCTCATTGCCAAGATGAGGAGTTGGCGGATGTTGCGCTGACGACGGTCTTCGTTGTGCAGTTCCTCCAACATATCGACATTGCTGAAGTAGACCTTCTTATATCGCCGAAGATTCAACAGATGAATCGCTATCGGGATGCCGACAGCCACAAGACCTATGAGAAAAAGCGGATGGGTAAACACGTTGGAAATTGAAAATTGAAAGTTGAATATTGAAAGTTTGCTGCCGCCTTACTTTTTAGTTTTTAGTTTTCACCTTTTAGTTTATAATAGTCGCACAGCTCACTGATGCCGCATTCGTTGCAGTGGGGCTTGCGTGCCTGGCACACGTAGCGGCCGTGCAGTATCAGCCAATGATGGGCGATGGGTATCTTCTCCTCCGGGATATGCTTCACCAGTTCGCGCTCGGTCTGCAAAGGGTTCTTGCTGTTCTTGGTCAGCCCGATGCGGTTGGCGACGCGAAACACATGCGTGTCGACCGCCAATGCAGGCAGGTTGAATACCACCGACGCAATCACGTTGGCAGTCTTACGTCCCACCCCCGGCAGGGTCTGCAACTCGTCCACATCGCTCGGCACCTCGCCACCGAAATCAGTCACCAGTTTCTGCGCCATGCCCACGAGATGCTTGCTCTTGTTGTTGGGATAAGAGATAGAATGGATGTATTCAAAAATCTCCTCGGGTGTGGCCTTTGACATCGCCTGCGCGTCAGGGTAGGCGGCAAACAGAGCTGGCGTAGTCATGTTCACCCGCTTGTCGGTGCACTGCGCCGACAATATCACCGCCACCAGCAGCTGGAATGCGTTCTCATACACCAGTTCCGACTGCGCCGTGGGGCGTTCTTTCTCGAAATAGGCTATCAGCCGCTTGTATCGTTCCTTTTGTGTCAACTTCTTAACTCCTAGTTCTTAATTCTCAAATTCACCACCACTGGGTAGTGGTCTGAAATATAGGTGTTCACCCGTTTATACGACAATGCCTCCATGTCGGGTGTGTGCAGCACGTAGTCGATACGGTAGGCGGGGAACGGACCGTGGTATGTTGTCCCAAACCCTCTTCCCTGCTCGACATAGGGGTCCATCAACAACTCAGTAGCCTGCTGGTAGATATACGAGGCAGGCGTATCGTTGAAGTCACCCACCAGCACAAACGGCAGCTGCGACGACTCCACCAAAGGCAGCAGTTCCTGCTTCCATTCCTGCTCGTGCTGCAACGTAGTCTCCTTAAACTTCCTCAACAACCTGTGGGTGTTGCTGTCAGGCTTGGCATGCGACAGGCTTTCCAACCCCTCCATATCCTTCTCTGTCAGCTGGTACGAATTGAGATGTACGCAGCACACCCTCACCTCGCTGTCGCCCTTCTTCACATCCACGGCAAACATCGACTTTTTGTCCATATCGTGCGTACGCACCATCGGCAGGCGCGTGAACAATATCACCTGCGATGCCGGATTCTGGCCATGCACACCGTAATGATTCACATACCCCC
Organism: uncultured Bacteroidales bacterium; assembly: GCA_947306225.1. GTDB lineage: Bacteria > Bacteroidota > Bacteroidia > Bacteroidales > P3 > Colimorpha. The sequence continues at coordinate 4,849 of CAMZFW010000094.1, read as the reverse complement.
TTGCTTTCAGGCTGTCGGCCACCTTTACATGCCGTGGACTGAAAAACTCTTGCAGACACAGCACGTCGGGCTGCTCCTCATCCACTATCGACAGGAATATCACCGCCCCCGAATCCTTTGTCATTGCCGTGTCGCTGTCCAGCCCCCCAAAGCCATGTGTGTTGAACGTCATTATCTTCACCACGTCGTCGGCAGGCTCTGCGTCCGTGTTGCCCCCCACTTGGAAAAACAACGGGACAAACGACAGCCTCAACACTATCGCCGCCAACGACACCAGAAACTCCCATCGCGACAGGCAGAGCCATATAATCACAAACAGCACATTGCACAACAGAAGCACAAAATAGCCGTAGCTCAGTATCGAAATGGGCACAAAACGGCTGGGTGCCACCTTCCCTGCCAAGGTCGACAGCACTAGTGCCAAAGCAAAAAGCAAGTTGATAACTAGCAGTATAACACGAAAGAATTTCTTCATAGTTGCATGATAGTAGAATTTGCAAAAATACGAAAAAAAAATGATATTCCAACAATTATTAGTATCTTTGCACCATGAAACAATATGGTCTTATCGGGAAAACGCTGTCGCACTCATGGTCTAGGCGGTGGTTCAAGGAGATGTTCGAGAGGGAGGGCATCATTGATTGTCGCTACAGTCTCTATGAACTGCCCAGCGTGGCGGGGCTGCACGAATGGGTGGCTGCGAACGGCATCAGCGGCTTCAACGTCACCATCCCCTACAAGGAAGCTGTCATCCCACAACTCGATGAGATAGACAGCGTAGCTGAGGCCGTTGGAGCCGTCAACTGCGTTGCAGTGACTGACGGGCGGCTTGTCGGGCACAACACCGACGCACCTGCATTCCTAGAGACCCTCCAACCGCTACTGCAGCCTTGCCACCGCGCCGCCCTTGTGCTCGGCACTGGCGGAGCAGCCAAGGCAGTAGGCTATGCCTTGCGACAACTGGGTATCGAATACCTGCTGGTGTCGCGCACCCCTCAACAGCATCCTCATGCCGTGTCATACGATGATGCCGCCGGCCTCGCAGCCAGCCACTTGCTCATCGTCAACGCCACACCTGTAGGCATGTACCCCAATGTGGACGGCATCCCGTGGCCCTACCCTCACCTGCTAGGTAAGCGGCACCTATGCTACGACCTTATCTACAACCCTGAAACCACCCGTTTTCTCCGTGAGGCAACTGCTGCCGGCGCCCACACTTGCGGCGGTCTGGCGATGCTAGAGCGTCAGGCACAACTGAGCTGGGAAATTTGGGAAAAGTGAAGCTACATTAGGAGGGTTCTATAAATTCTGTATACGTGTCGCGTCCTTTCAGGACGCAGTTCCTTAAGAGTCACGGCACTACGCCTTCGGCTTGTACCGTGTTATTAATAGTCTCACCTCTCCGAGCTGATTTATAGAAGTCTCTATTAGTTTTTCAAAAGCAGATGGTCTTCGACATGGCCATCGGCAGTGGTGATGATTAGCAGATAGGTGCCAACAGGCAGGTTAGACACATCGAGGTGACAAGTGTCGGAATGGGCTGAGAGCTGTTGTTCTAATCGCAGACATCCCCTAGAGTCATATAGCGAGAGCGTCGCAACGACACCGGGGCACATGCACGTCACTTCCACATGATGCACGGCTGGGTTGGGAGACAGCGTAAATCGTTGGGCACCACAAGGCGGCAAAGTGATGCCGACATGCGAGGTGTCGGGGTGCAGATATGCATACAGATAATCAGTAAGGTCAAGGCTGAGCAGCTGTGCCGGATAGGTGATACCCACACGCGAGAAATGCTCGTTGGTGAGATAGTAGTGCAGCCCGTCGGCGGAGGCAATGGCCTCAATTTGGGTGCCAATGAAGTTGGAGAGGGGTATCCGTCTGTGTTCGCCGCCGAAGAAGTCAGTACCTGAAAAGTCATATAGCAGATAAATGAACGGCTGGCAGAACTGGGTGTAGCAAGTGAATACCAATATCCGTTGCGACGGACGGTAGCAAGCGCCTGTCACCAGCCCGTATACATCAGCATTACCACGGGGTTGGGCAGTATAGTGTCCGGGCTCTTTAGGCAGCGCATAGCAAGTGGTCTGCAGCGAGGACCACTGCTTGGTAAAGAGGTAGAGGCTGTCGGCAGTGGCAATCATCGCTTCGCAGTCGTAGTCGGTGACGGGCAGTTCGTCAGCACCCGGCAGGGTGGGGTCGTAGCCGTCGTAGGTAAAGAAGATGGTGTCGAAATGGAATATCCCTGCCAGCAGGTCAGTCTTGGCGAGGCGCAGCACCCGCAAGTCGTCGCGCAACTGCATGTGGTTGTTGCCAAAGTCGCCGAAATAGAAATAATGGTCGTCCTGCACCGTTTCTTCCATGTCGGAAAAGGGTGGCAGCGTATCGAGGAGAGGCAACTGCCGGACGATCTGGGCAGTAAGGGTGTCCATTTCATAGAGCACCAGTCCGCCATGGTCGTTAGCTGTCCAGAGACCACCCTGCCAGTAGAAAAGTGACGAGGTATTGTTGAGCATTGTCGGCAACGTGTCGACAATCACGGCTGTCGGGTTGGGCTTGGAACCGCCCTGCTGTCCGAGAGCCGACAACGGACATAACATCAAACATATACAGCAAATACCGAAGACTCTTCTCATGTTGCAAAGATACACTTTTTTTTTTGAGAATTCCAAATTCTCAATTATTTTTGTATCTTTGCCTGCGGTATGGAATCGCTGATTGACAAACAATACACTGACACAGTTTCGTTTAAGGAGGACCTGCAGGCTCTCGTGGAGCATGAAATGTTTCCCACGATAGCCCACTACCTATTCCCCGACACCCCGCTCGAAGAGCTGCGCCAACAGCTACTCGCCACCGAAAGCCTGCGCCAGTTCCAATATACCTTTATGTACCGTGCCTGCCAATGGGTCGTCAAGAATAGCATGACCGACTTCACCTACAGCGGCACAGAGTATCTGGACGGCAGCCCGCGCCTCTTTATCTCCAACCACCGTGACATAGTGCTCGATGCCATGATGTTGCAATACATACTGGTGGAGCAGGGGCTTGAAACAACCCACGTGGTCATCGGTGCCAATCTGTTCGAGATACCCGCCATGTCGCTATTGGCACGACTGAATAAGATGTACAGTATTGGCCGTGGCGGCAACCAGCGCGAATACTACCGTTGCCTGATGACCATGTCGCAACACCTGCGCCACTGGGTGACGGAACTGGGCGAGAGCGCATGGATAGCCCAGCGTAACGGGCGCACCAAGGACGGCATAGACCACACCGAAGCCTCACTGCTCAAGATGATTGCCTCCAGCGGCAACAGCAAAGACCCCATCGAAGCATTGGCATCGATGCGCATCACTCCCGTCAGTGTCTCTTACGAGTGGGAACCTTGCGCCGCACTTAAGGCTAGGGAGATGTGTCTCAGCCAGCAGGGCAGCTACACCAAAGCCCCCGGGGAGGACACTCAGAGCGTTCTCAGCGGCATCATGGACTTTAAGGGTCATGTACACTTTTCCATTTGCCCACCCCTCACCCTTGACGAGCTAGCAGCCACACAAGGCGACTACCATGCCGCCGCCGCCCTTGTCGACCGCCGCATTGCCGAAGGCTACCACCTGTGGCAGAACAACCATATAGCCCGACAGATGCTACTCGGACACCACCCCGACGACACCCCAGAGGCACGCGCCTTTATGCAATATATCGACAATGCATGCCAACAATACCCCCTCGGCGACCCATTCCGCCACCGACTGCTGGGAATATATGCAGGAGCGACACAATAAATAATGCACCTTCGCGTTAAATAACTTTTAAAGTTAAAGTCAAAGATAAGGTTAAAGATACAATATGTTAGACAAACTAGAAGCCATATATGCTCGCTACCAAGAGATTGAGCAGCAGATGAACGACCCGCAGATAACGGGTGATATGAAACGCTACGTGAAACTGAGCAAGGACTACAAAGACCTACAGCCTGTGGTGAAGGCTTACCACGACTATAAGAACCTGCTTGACACGATTGCCGAATGTAAGGAGCTGCTCAGCACCGAGAAGGACGAGGAACTGCGCGAGATGGCAAAGATGGAGCTGACCGAAGCCAACGAGAAGCGCGACAAGATGGAGGAGGAAATCCGCATACTGCTTATCCCCGAAGACCCCACCGACAGCAAGAACGCCGTGGTGGAGATTCGCGGCGGCACGGGTGGCGACGAGGCCTGCATCTTTGCTGGCGACCTCTTCCGTATGTACAGCCGCTATTGTGAGAAGAAGCATTGGAAAATCGACATCGTGGACTTCAACGAGGGTACCGCGGGAGGATATAAGGACATCACCTTCAACGTCACGGGCGAGAAGGTATACGGTATGCTCAAGTACGAGAGCGGTGTGCACCGTGTGCAGCGTGTGCCAGCCACCGAGACACAGGGACGTGTGCACACCTCCGCAGCTGGTGTGGTGGTGCTGCCCGAAGCCGAGGAGCTGGACGTGGAGCTGAACATGGCGGACGTGAAGAAGGAGACATTCTGTGCCTCGGGTCCCGGAGGACAGTGCGTGAACACCACCTATTCTGCCGTGCGCCTCACCCATATCCCTACGGGTATCGTGGTGTCGATGCAGGACCAGAAGTCGCAAATCAAGAACATGGAGAAGGCTATCGCCATCCTGCGCACACGACTCTACGAGCGTGAATATAACAAGTACATGGAGGAGCTGTCGAGCAAGCGCAAGACCATGGTCGCCACCGGCGACCGTAGCGAGAAGGTGCGCACATACAACTACCCCCAGAGCCGCGTGACCGACCACCGCATCGGCTACACCATGTACAACCTGCCCGCCTTTATGGACGGCG
>CAMZFW010000093.1 GCA_947306225.1 uncultured Bacteroidales bacterium | reverse complement strand
TCTGGGAAAAGATGCAGCGCGCCCTCGACGACATGTTCAAGGCCACCGGCCATCAAAACGCATACTTCCCCCTCTTCATCCCCAAATCGTTCCTCAGCCGGGAGGCAGAGCATGTCGAAGGTTTCGCCAAAGAGTGTGCCGTCGTCACCCACCACCGCCTGATGAACAACCCTGACGGCAGCGGTGTCGTCGTCGACCCCGCCGCACGCCTCGAAGAGGAGCTCATCGTCCGCCCCACCTCCGAAACCATCATCTGGAGCACCTATAAGAACTGGATCAAGTCGTACCGCGACCTTCCCATCCTCTGCAACCAATGGGCCAACGTCGTACGTTGGGAAATGCGCACCCGCATGTTCCTCCGCACCGCCGAGTTCCTCTGGCAGGAAGGCCACACCGCCCACGCCACCCGCGAGGAGGCCGAAGAAGAAGCTCGCCGCATGCTCGATGTCTATGCCGACTTTGCCGAGAATTGGATGGCAGTGCCCGTCATCAAAGGTGTCAAGTCGCCCAACGAGCGTTTCGCCGGAGCCCTCGATACCTACTGTATCGAAGCTATGATGCAGGACGGCAAGGCCCTGCAGGCTGGCACCTCGCACTTCCTCGGACAGAACTTCGCCAAAGCCTTCGATGTGCAGTTCCTCAACCAGCAGAACCAGCTCGAATACGTCTGGGCCACCTCATGGGGAGTCTCCACACGACTCATGGGAGCCCTCATCATGACCCACAGCGACGACAACGGCCTTGTGCTGCCTCCCAAGCTTGCCCCCATACAGGTCGCCATCGTACCCATCTGCAAGACTAACGAGCAGATGGCGGAGCTTGATGCCCACATCGCACCCCTTATCGACTCGCTGAAGGCAAAGGGCCTCACCGTTAAGTACGACAACCGCACTGAGTACAAACCCGGCTGGAAGTTCACCGAGTATGAATTCAAAGGCGTTCCTGTGCGCTTAGCCATCGGCCCTCGCGACCTTGAGAACGGCACCTGCGAGGTGTGCCGCCGCGATACCCTGGAGAAGATAACTATGCCCATCGAAGGCATCGCCGACCATGTGGCACAGCTGATGGACGAGATACAGCTCAACCTCCTCAACCGCAGCCGCGACTATCGCGAAGCCAACACCCGCCGAGTGGACACTTGGGACCAATTCCTCGTCGAAATCGAGAAGGGTGGCTTCCTGCTCTGCCATTGGGACGGCACTACCGAAACCGAAGAGAAAATCAAGGAACTCACCAAAGCCACCATCCGCTGCATCCCCTACGACAGCCCCGAAGAAGAAGGCAAGTGCATCCTCACCGGCCAACCCTCCCACCGCCGCGTAATCTTCGCCCGAGCATACTAACCAGCAGGTCGTAATACAATCTTAACGCCCATAACCATTTTTGATTGTGGGCGTTAATTATTTATATCATAAACCTAGAGAACCAAATACTTTATAATGTAATTATTTGTCTTATAGCCGCTCGTTATTAGCTATTCTTATTGATAAGTACTACTACAGATACCAGTTGTCAAGAATCTCTTTTATTAGTGATTGGGCGTATTCAACAGCTTCTTTTTCATTCACTTCTGTTCTTTTGTCATAAAACCAATCGTTAACAAATTCCATTCCAACTAGGGTCTCGGCCTCTTCTCTCTCAAATGATTTAGCCCATCTGTTAAAAGCTTCATTTTCTGGAACGTCTTCGGCTTCAAGTTGGTGTATGTATTCGGTTATATAATCAATTAACCATTTTTCTAGCTCGTTTTTAATGTTTATGGTTTTCATATTATTATAATTTAAATTGTTCTGTATCTCATTTCCAATATGAATGTTTTATAGGTCTTCTCCATCAGCTTTATTGTAGTTGTTATCGTAATACATTAAAATATAGTATCTCCCAAAACTTTCGTCAATCGTAAACCAAACCGATTTTTTGGAAAGCACATCTTCAACGTATTTTGCAAATAATAATATTTTTAACTCTGCAATATCCTTTTCACTCATTTTTTCAATTTCATCTAAGGAGTACATCTGTAATAACTCTGATTGGAAATACTCATATATAATTGTTGAATCCCTCTGTGCTTCACCTAATTGATAATATGATGCTTCGTATCTTTTCTTATGAACGAGCATCTCATAAGAAATGTCTTCATTTTCATTGAGTTCATATTTTCCTTCAAAATTGGCTGGTATATACTTCTCATTCTTTTTGAATTGATTGCAGAGTCGATTGAATCTAACCTTTATTTCAGATTCATCTACACCTATAGCATCCTTAATGAATACACGGTACACTTTATTGTTATTTGAGACTAGATGTAGCTCAACATCTCTTCCATTAAACTCACCTTCAAGACATTCTTTTGTAACATTGTATCTGAATCCTTTATTTTTTAACTTTTTAACCATTTCAATTTTACTCCCCTCAATGGGAATACCTAGAAACTTGGTTACATCATTCTGTGAAAAACAGATTGATGATACCATAAGAACTAAACTGAAAACAAGAAATCTCTTCATCTTCAAATAGGTTATGTCCTTCGCACCTCAAGAACAGTTCATAAAAGAAGCGTGGTGCCGTATACCACTTCTTTGTCTGAGGGTCGTGAGAAAAACCTTGTAGTGAAGATGTAGCAAACAGTCCACGCTAACTGCGCGAACCATTACACTATCTTGTACTACTTGAAAGTTTCTCACGTTTTCAGACACAAGAAAAGCATAACGCTTCGTATTTCAATAAATTCCGTTTAGTTTCTATTCACTAAACTCGTTGCAAATATACACAATATTTTTTGATTGATATGTTGCTACAAGAAAATAAATACATAGAACACGAATTATCACCACTTTACATCCCACTTATTTATGAATGATTCATGGCCTATTTATGACAATTCGTGTCCCTCTAAAATGAATAAAACACCGCCAAAGGACGTCAACGTTGATTGCTTGATTGTCTGATTGTTTGATTGTTTGAGTATTCTGACCGCGTCAGCCAATTTTCAATTTTCAATTTTCAATTATCAATTTTCAATTCTTCAAGTCCTACCGCAGTAGGGTGACAGTGCCAGTGACATTCTGGTAGCCGGTGGGGGTCAATTGGTCGCGGTAGCGGCATTTGTAGACATAGGCGGCCTGTGGCAACGGGGTACCGTTGTGGGTACCGTCCCAGCCTTGGTCGATGTCGGTGGTATGGAATACAAGGGCCCCACGACGGTCGAAAATCCACAGTTCAAACTCGGTGACGGCGGTGGTGTAGGCGTGGAAGAGATTGTTGGTGCTGAGCGATGGCGTGAAGACGTTGGGAAAAAGTATGTCGGCACGCAAGACACTGACGGTCACAGTGTCGGATGCCGTGCAGATGTCATTGCCTATGTTGAGCACGACGACAAGACTATCCACATACATAGGCACATCGAGCTGCAGCCGACGCGAGGTGTCGGTGAACGGCGCTTCCTCGTTATAGAATACATACCAAAGTCGGCTGCTGTGAATGCCTGTGCTGACATTGTTGGCGGTGAGGTGGCGTTCCTCAAGGGTGAGGGCTGTGGGACGCACATCGATGAGGGCACGGAGGACAGGAATGGGAGCCAATAGGGTGTCGACCTTGGCGGGACAGAACTGGTCGGTGCGATAGTCGGCATAGAGGGTGTAGAGCGTGGTGTCGGCTGGACTGAGGACGGCGATGACACTGTCGTGCTCATGCCCTTCTATCACTCCAGGACCCACCCACTGCAAGTACGGCATATCGGTGACGGCACTGAGGGCATAATGGGCAGGAGCATCGCAGAAAGGCGTGGCAACGATGCCGGCCTCGGGACGCTGCACCACATAGAGGGTGAGCTGCACGACAGTGTCGCCAGCAAAGAAGTCGCCCGAATAGGCTGTGTCGACATAGACACCCGCCTCGGTAAGCGGATGGCCATAGAAATAGAATGTGTCGCCCTCACAGAGGCTGTCTATTCGATAGTCGGTCACAAGGTTACGTCCCTCTAGGTGGAGCGTGATAAGCGAATCGCAGCCGTCGACGGTTTGATATAATGTAGGATAGTTGCCCGGCTGAATATAGTTATGGCCTTCAAAGAAAATGGTGTCACCCACATAGATAGTGTCGTAGAAGTGGCTACTGTAGGTGGGATGAACCGTGAGGTGGATTGTGACAGTGCTGTCGCAGCCCAGCAGCGATTGGAAGGTATCGCTGTAGTCGCCCGTAGTGGTAAGCGTCTGTCCGGCAAAGGTGATGGAACTGTTGTCACAGATGGTGTCGTACAGTTCAATCTGATAGGTGGGATTAACATGCATATATAGCGTCACCACGCTATCGACACCATGATTGCCCACAAGGATGGCGACTAGCGTGTCGGCTGCCGCCAAGCCATTCCACGTGAAGGAGGGCACCTGATTGGCACAGACAGTAGTGTCGATGGTGTTGGATACGTTAGGCCATACATGGAGGTGGTACGTCACAAGGCTGTCGCAGCCCCAATGGTTGGCGAGGGTGAGAGAGATGGTAGTGTCGGTGCTGAGGGAAATGCCGTTATACTGCCATGCGGAAGCCTGATTCTGCACAATGGTGTCATATATCTGACTTGACGAACTGTTGTAGACAGTGAGGTCGAGTGTCAGCAGACTGTCGCAACCGTATTGGTCGATACGGCCAATGGCATAGCTGCCGCTGGCGGCAATGCCATACATGACAGTATCGCGCCATGCGTAGCCATTGGCCACATCGCTCAGGCACACAGTGTCGTAATCGTCTATCTGTTGCGAGTAGTGGAGCGTGAGGCTGACGAGGCGTAGGACGCTGTCGCAGCCAACCGAATTGGTGAGCACATGCACAGGCGACGACGCAGGCGGCACCAGGTAGTGCGTGCCAAACCAGTCGTAGCTGTCGCACGCCTCAGCCGTGATATTGCTATCGGTGGAATAGTTGACAGTGAGATGCAACGTGACGGTGCTGTCGCAACCCACCGAATTGAAAGTTGAAAATTGAAAATTGAAATTAGACTCTGTAAAGGTGGTGTCGTGCCACAAATAGCTGTCGCAAGCGGTAACAACAAGGGTATCGCGACTGATGGGCAACACATGCATCGTCAACGTCAGCAGGCTGTCAGCACCCAGATGGTTCACCAGCGTGTCGTGCTGCGTGCCGGCTGTGTAGAAGATGCGGTGGTACCACTGCAAGGGCAGCCTGTCGGCACAGAAGGTGGTGTCGAACGAGGCACTGGTGTTGTGCAGCACACAGAGGTGGTATGTCAGCAGCGAGTCGCATCCCTGGCCGTTCGTCAACGCGACAGTGGCTACAGTGTCATCCCATGCAGTTATGCCCATAAAAGTGCGTGGCAGCAGGTTCTCGATGCAGGTGTCATAATAGTCTCCGTATGTGGTAGGTTTCACATACAGGCTCATCGTCACCACACTGTCGCACCCCTGCTGCGATACGAAGGTATGCATATAATCGCCCTGCACGGAACAATCCTGCCCTGCGAACGACAAGGAGCCTCCCTCGCACACCGTGTCGTAGCGATGGGTGGCATACGACTGCCAGATAGTGAGATGCAACGTCACCACACTGTCGCAACCTACCGAATTGAGAGCCACGAATTGAGCATTGGACGTAGAAGCCGTGTAGAGGCTGTCGTGCCACGCGAACTGGTCGCAGGCGGTAGCCGACGTGTCGCTATAACTGACATCCTTGACCGTCAGATGTAACGTGCGGACACTATCGCACCCCAGCGACGACAGAAAGCTGTGTGGATACGAGCCCGACGTGCTGTACGTGGTGCCCTCGAACGTGCGCGACCGATTGCTGCAGATAGTGTCATAGACATGCACCGTGGCCGTAGGTATCACATGCAGCGTCAGCGTCAGCAGGCTGTCGGCACCCAGGTGGTTCACCAGCGTGTCCCTCTGGGTGCCGGCGGCGGTGAACGTCCGATGGTACCACTGCAGGGGCAGACTCGTGGAACATACCGTGGTGTCGAAGACGGCACTACTGTTGCGACGCACATACAGGTTGTACACCACCAGACTGTCGCAGCCGCTGCTGCCCGGGTAGTGGAACACCACATCGGAGGCATCGTCGTTGAACAGCCGTCCGCCATACCGATGGGGAAGGTCGTTCTCATACACCGTGTCATAGACCACGCTGCTGGTGGTGGAATGGAACAGGATGGTGAACGTAGTGTCGAACACACACCCTATCGAGTCGGTGATAAGCACCGTATACGTCACCGTCGTGTCGGCCGTGAGGTTGAGAGGTGCGGTGACGACAAACGACGTGTCGCCGCTGCGCGTGACATACGGACCCAGCAGGTCGGCATACGCTACCGTCGGCACATACTCGTTGCGCGAAAGGCGGTCGGGATTCAGTGCCAGCTCCCAGCCGAAGATATAGCCGTTGTCACCGCTCCATCCGTCGATAACCTCGATATACCACGTGCCGTTCATCGGGCAACCTACCAGGTTCGCAAACGAGTCGTCGGGGTGGTAGAACTGCGTGCCCGCCGCCACATTCGACGAGTCGAGCGAGTTGCCCACAAGGTTCGTATAGCGGTAAATCAGGCCGTCGCCCGAGGCGTAGCTGAAGCCTGCGTCCGTGCAGTTCGACCAACAGTAGCGCCAGCCCACGCCCGGCTCGTTGTTTTGCGCCGTCGAGTCGCACGTCGGCCACCCCTCCGTGTCGTACGCCTGCCCCAGATAGGAACTCACCCCCACATTGCTGCCCGACTGCCAGCCTCGGCTGCTGGCGGCAATACTGCTGTTGCAATCCGAGCTGCCCGAGCCCCCATACCGCAATATGTCGGCCGACTGGTTGTTGGGACAGGTAATGTTGATATAGATGTCGCCCACCCACGAGTGCTCTATGTTCAGCATCACATAGCGTATGTCGTTCACGTCGCCTATATGCGCGTTGCTCTCAAAGCCCGAAAACACCAGCTCAGAACGGTACGAGCATCCGTTCGGGGCGCAATACTGCCCGTCGGGCAGAAATATGCGCGCTGACTCCGACAACGTCGACTCGCCTCGCAGCACCTGTATCGACGACCCTCCTGCCATTCCCACCGTAATCGACGCCACATCGCCCGGACAGAGGGCTGTAGGCAGATGGGTCTCGATATCCGGCTCAATGCCCGAAACCCTGAAACGCATCGTGTCCGTCCCTCCTCCATCGGTATACGCCACCAGCCAGTACCACCCTGTGTCCGTCACCTCAATCGACCGTGTCGTCGCCTCGGTGCTCCACAGGTAGCCGTCGGCACTGTCGGCAACAAGCGTCAGCGTGTCCATGCCGCAGAGGGGTCGGAGCCCCGACACCTGCGCCCAAAACGGCGTAGTCACCAACGTCAGCTCACGGCCGCAGTCGCTGCTGCCCAAGTCCGCCACCGGCGTGATGGCAAACGTATAGCTCGTCATTGGCTCCAGCCCCTCAGCGACATACAGCTGTCCCGTCACCACCGTGTCGGTGCTGCCGTAGTGTATCCGATACGCTACCGTAGTGTCCGACGCCTGCCACGACAGCCACACCGACGTCGCACCCACATGGCTGGCACTAAAAGAGAAAATATTGCTCGCGCAATGGTTCTGACGCACCTCATAGTGAAGCAGAAAACCGTCATACGTCACGCTCCCGTCGCTCGAAAAAACCAACGTCATACTCCCCGTCATCGACATAGCCGTGAGTGTGCCCGTCCCATCCCACGACCCCAGCTGCACCCCCATGTCATGCAACGGCGACCCATCGTAGAGATAAAGGTGGTCATACCCGCTCTCCGTCACGTATGAGCCATACACCACAATCGTGTCGCCCGGTGTGGCAGTGATGAGTACATTTCCATAAAAACCATTGGAATACTGTCCAGTCGTATCACCATCGTCCGCTATGGTACCCGTCGGATCCAACGTGCCGTCGACTGTCAGCGTGTAGCCGTCCTGCATCACCACATGTGTCTGGCAATGCCCCATGCCCGACCCAGCCAATAATATCACAACTACAAGAATATCACGTAACAATTTTTTCATGAATGTGTTAACGTGTGAATGTGTTAATGTGTAAATCATTGATTAACGAATTAACGGATTTACAAATTCATGAATGTGTTAATGCTTGAATGTGTTAATGTGTAAGGCTCTTATGCTATATTTGACTGATTTTTCAACAGCATCGAAGATGCTGAATCTTAATAACCCCATACAAGAAACCGTTAGGTTTCGCAATGTGGGGTCAGGTATAACCCTACTACTCAGCGTCCCAGAGGGACGCGACAATGAGACAGTTTGGCAAAAATCAGTCATATGTTGTACTAGAGCGATGTGTAAATCAATTAACGAATTAACACGTTTACGAATTAACGAATTCTTTACAATTGATTAACGAATTAACGAATTTACAAATTAACGAATTCTCATTTTTCAACTTTCAATTTTCAACTTTCAAGCAATCAGACAATCCTCAAAACCTATACCCGAACCCGATTGTCAGCAGTCTTGTATTAAGGGCATTGACTCCGATGTCGAACGTCTGGGTCGTCGTCTCCGACTCGGGTTGCTGGGCCGTCTCCATCCCCATGACTCCGAAAGGCCATTTCTCAACGGTGGTGCTGACGAATGTCAGGGCGGCAAGGTTCAGATATAGGTCCACCCCCCAATGGTCGTTGAGGGCGTAATAGGCCACCGGCACCACTTGGGCACAGATGCTTCGTTCGGTCCGATGGCGTTTCATTCTCAAATCCATATCGGCGGTGGCCTTAGACTCTACCCTCGTCTCCCATCCCCAGCCCATGCCGTACGCACCCGACAGCTCCACATGCAGGCTCAGACTACTCGTTCCAAACAGGCGCAGCCGCAAATAGCCCTTCGCCGTGGCGTTCAGCATACTGCTGTTGGTGGTGGCCGACCGCTGCCATGCCGACGACAGCGGGTCGTAGTAACCCTCCTCATAGTCGAAGTCCGAATAGCCCGCACCCAGCTGCAAGCCTATGCTCACCTCGTCGCCAAACTGATATCCCACCCTCGGTGCCAAATAGCAGTTCTGCCCCCTGGGCAGACTGCCGTCGTATGCCGGCAGCCCTTGCCACCTATAGCTGTAGCCCTGGTTACCGTAGCCCACATCCACACTCAGTGCCAGCTGCGCCTGAGCCAACACGAAAACCAACAGGTAAGTGACCAAAAACAAAAGACGCTTCATCTGAATGTGTTAATGTGTGAATGCTTGAATAATTGCTTGAATGCTTGATTGTGTAAATGCTTGAATTATTGCTTGAATGCTTGATTGTGTAAATGCTTGAGTGAAACTACTCAGACAATCAAGCAATCAATAACTACTCAGACAATCAGGCAATCAGACAATCAAGCAATCAATTAAGTTTCACGTCCGCCAGCCTATAGGTCAGGTGCAGTTTCCATCCCGGCACATACTCCACGATGCCTGCCACCTGTTCCTTGTCCGTATACTGCCAGAAGGTATAGCGCGTGGCAGGAAACTTCAGCCCATTGCTCACTATGACGACATGGTAAGCCCCATAGCGTTCCAAGCTGAAATATTTCAGATAGGCCTCCTGACTGGCCATAATCAACGGCTTCACACCATACTCCTTCTCCATCATCTGCAGAAGCATGTCCAGCCGCTTGATGTTCAAGTCGTATGGATTGTCGGGCACCACCATCACGGCAGGTGCCAAATCCATGTGGTGGCCCTTCACCGTAGCTTTGAAATTATCGAACTGACCCTGTGCCGAATAGTGGCGGTCGTAACGGTGCACGCAGCCCAGCGGCAGACCAACCTTCTGCGCCTGCACAAGGTTGGTCAGACAGCGAGCGTCGGTAGTCGTCGCACCCGTGGTGGCCATGATATACACAAATTCCAAGTCGTTCTGTTCACGCACCGTAGGCCAGTCGACAGTACCCTGGCTTTGTGACACAAAAATACCCAGTGGGGCAGTCGTCTGCGCACTCGCCATCAAAGGCAGTGCCATCATCAAAAGGTAGAATATTTTACGCATACTTCTTAATATTTTATCTTGTTTTGAATTTGCAAAGATACGAACTTTTTTTAAACTAAAAAGTAAAAACTAATTTTAGGCCACTTCTATTAATTGCATGCAATTAAAGTCTCAAATTCTTATCAAATTCAAAATATGTAATTTACAAATTCTCCAATTCTCTAATTCTTGATAAATAGAAATCCCCTTTATTTTAAAGTAAAAAGTAAAAACTAAAAACTAAAAATAGCTGCCGCTTATGATTGCTTGAATGTGTTAACGTGTTAATGTGTGAATGTGTTTGATGGTTTTAGGGGAGAAAG
>CAMZFW010000092.1 GCA_947306225.1 uncultured Bacteroidales bacterium | reverse complement strand
GACGGGGTTGAGGTCGCGGTAGCAGCCGCAGTCCTGCCGCCAGGGGGTGTGGGTGAAGGCGGGCTTGCCGTCGATGAGGATGGTGTTGGTTTTGGGCACAAACTCGTCGCCCTCGCCCCAGCCGCCGTGGCCGGTGGAAATATAACGCAGTAGCACACGCTTGGCATTTTTGGGAATCCACACGCCGCCCCACGTGCTGAGTGAATCAGTAGCAAAAAGTTTGCCGTAGTTCTGCCCAGCCATCTCCAGCACGTTGCAGGTATTGAAGAGCGCGCGAATATAATGTTTCTTGCCACAACTGTCGGGCACCGTATAGTCGTTGGGGTAGGACTTGAGGTCGAGGCTGACAATATGACCGCCTGCATCATAGTTGCCTATCCACACACCGATAAGTACGTCGCCCTGCAGCAGCGGGGCCAGATCGCTGACTTCCTGCCGGTAATAGGTCAAGTCGGCCCAGTCGATGCCATAGCCCGCCATGCGCTCGTTGAAGTGACCCACGCCGAAGGGGGTGAAGAAACGCATCAACTCGACCGGCGGGTCGTAGACAAACGATGAAATATGGTATTTCTTTAGATGGCTGATACCAGAACGTATGCCTTGGTAACGTTCACCGTTGCGGTCGATAAAGACAGGCAGAGAGTCGGGGTGTCCATTGATGCCGTCGAAGAAGGTCGGCTCGAGGCTGTTGTTGAATCCGGGAATGACGAACACGGAGCCCGTTCGGTCGTAGGCGTCGCCATTGCTGCGTTGGCGTAATTCGAGGAAATGCTGGTAGTGTTCTGGCAGTACAGGAAGGTGAAGCCTCTTGAGGGCCAGGGTGCCTCCGGCATAGTGAAGCACCGTGTCGAAGGGGATGCTGTCACTCACATGTGCATTCTGCGCACCCCAATGCAGCTGTACGTTGTCGAAGATGTGGGTGGTGACGACGAGGCGCTCCTTCATGATGCGGTCGAGCTCGCGGGGCGACACGCGGCGCGATGGACGGTCGAAATCACCGTCAAGACGAAGAGAGGGCATGCAAGCCGAACGTTCGGCCTTAGCCAGCACCAGCCGCTTTTGTCCATTGCGGGTGAAACTCCGCAGCACACCTTTGTTCAGGCCGTAGTGGGGCAAAGGAGTGACGTTGACGGGGACCTTCTCGTCCATCTCAAATATTAACGTGTTGCTATTGACGGAGGTGGTCCAGCGGTTGCCGTCGCGTTTCCATTCGAGGTCGTTGCGCGAGAAACCTGTGCGATAGTAGTACACGCTGTCGTCGTAGGTGGCGATGACGGTAATGCTGTCGGCCTCATAGTCCACCTCGGTGACGGTTTGGCAGTAGCCGGGTATCAGTTTGCCCTGGGGCGTCGGCGTGTGTATGTAGATGCTTTTGCCGTAGCGATAGACAGTAATCTCCGACGTGTCGTTCTTTTCGCCGTATTCAATTTGCCAGTAGGTAAACGTGTTGGCATCCTTCGGTATCTTCACCATCTGCCCCATCGCCACCATCGGCAGCAGCATAGCAACAACTAAAAGCAATCGTCTCATAACTCTTAACTTTTATCTCTTATCTTTTAACTGCTCAGAATCCCATTCCGAACATCTGCCAGTAGTCGGCTTCGAGGTTCTTCCAGGCGGCGCTGGTGTTCTCGTAGATTTGCTTGGTGTAGGCGTTGAGGCGTTTGTAGGCCTTCTTGGGGCTCTCCTTGATGTCGTCTTCGAGGGCTTTGAGGCCGCTGAAGGCGGTGCCCTCCTGCTGCAGCACGGCGTTCATGTGCTGCTTCTTGGTGCGCTGCCAGGCGACGGTGGCCAGCTTGTTGGCGCGGCGGAACTGCCACAGCCACGCTTCGGGGTCGTAGCTCTTCTGGCCGCAGCGGCCGAAGGCCTCGGGCAGCTCGGTGGTGCCGCAGAAGATGGGGATGCGGGGGCTCTGGCCGGGATTGTCGCAGGCCATCCAGCAGATGCCGCCCACCTCGTCGGGCAGCCAGTCGCGCAGCTGTGCCACGAAGCTGTAGCTGCACCACGCCACGCTGACGGTGCGCTTGAAGTCGATGGTGCCGGGAGCCAGCATATTGAGCGTCTGCTGCATGGTGCCACCCAGCCAGGGGTTGGCGATGGGGCTGATGACGGTATCCTTGTAGGTGCTGCCGTCGTCGCGCTTGCGGTCGACGACGATTTTGAGGTTCTTGCACATGTCCATATCGGTGCCCTCATAGGTGGAGCGCAGCAACTCCATCACGTCGGTGACGTCGACGGGATTGTCGGGCTTGACGCTGAAGGGCAGCTCGGGCATGTCGTAGGTGAAGCCCTGCGAGGGAGCCAGAGCGTTGAAGATGAAGAATTCGCGCTCACGGAAGTTGCGCCCTTTGGCCCACGAGGTGTTGTAGGCTTTCCAGAAGACGAAATCGCCCTCGCCGTCCCAGAGGCCGTATTTCTTGGCCACCGCCTCGACGTTGTCGGAGCAGAGGAAGTAGTCGGGGTTCGAGCGCTGCAGCTTGCCGATGCGCGGGATGTTGCAGCTCACGGCGATGTGGTCGTCGGGCACACGCTGTGCCACCCACACGGCGCCAATCTGGTCCTTGCCGCAGCCGATAATTTCCATCTGCCACACCTCCTTGCGGTCGGCGATGGTGATGCACTCGCCGCCGTCGGCATAGCCGTATTTCGTCGCCAGCGAGCCGATGAGGCGGATGGCCTCGCGTGCCGTCGTGCAGCGCTGCAGGGCGATGCGTTCAAGCTCTTCGATGAGGAACAGTGCGTCGGGGTTCTCCAGCGTGTCGGGGCCGCTGAAGGTGCTCTCGCCTATGGCCAGCTGGTGCTCGTTGAGGCAGGGGTAGGAGCTGTTGAGGTAGGCGTAGGTGTGCTGCACCTCGGGGATGGTGCCCACCACGCGCACGCCTGTGGTGTCGCTGGGGTTCACGGTGTGCATGGTGCCTTTGCGCACCTCGTGCTTGCTGCCCTTCTTGTGGTCGGCCGCCGGCTCGATGGTCATCCACGTGCGGTAGCGCCCGTCGCAGGTGTGCGACGTGATGACGCTGCCGTCGGTCGAGGCCCGCTTGCCCACCATGATGGAAGTGCAGCTCTCCTTGTGATTCACCTGCGCCGCCAGCATCATCGGCAACGCCACGACTAACGCAATAACGCATTTACGCATTAACGCATTCAAAAATAGTATTTTTTTCATCGTAATATTGGTTTCAAAATAAAATGCAAAGATACGAAGTTTATCCGACATGGACAAATAAAACTTCTATTCGCCGTAGGGTGTGCGCACTTCAGCGGCTATGGGGAGAGTTCCTTCCTCTTCGGTGGAGTAGGGGAAAGGCGTGGGACGCTTGTAGAGCGACAGCATGTTCTCCTCGAGCAGCAGCGCCACCTCGCGCATGGTGTGTTCCAACTTGCTGGCTGTCAGCTGGCATTCCCAGATGACGATAACCTTCCAGCTATATTAGAAAAGGCAAGTCCATTACAAATTCATTTTCGCATACAAAAAGAGTCGGATCTGACACTTCAGACTTGGCGATGTCCTTTATCTTGGAGCGGTAATCAGAATACGTATGAAGGTTTTCTATTTCCATTTTACGCTTGCGACTTATATCAGCAAATTCTCTCTCTCGTTCTATGCCAAGGAAACGTCGACCGACAAGGTTGGCAGCAATACCGGTAGTTGACGACCCTGCAAAAGGGTCAAGCACCCAGCCACCTTTGTCTGTGGACGCCAATATAATACGAGTCAAGAGAGCAAGTGGCTTTTGTGTCGGATGTTTGCCGCACGACTTTTCCCAAGGAGCAATGGCTGGCAGCCGCCACACATCTGTCATCTGCTTGTCGTCATTCAGTTGTTTCATTAGTTCGTAATTGAAATAGTGAGGTGCTTTGGCTGATTTGCGAGCCCAGATGATAAACTCTGTCGAATAAGTGAAATAGCGGCAGGAGATATTTGGTGGAGGATTCGTCTTTGCCCAGGTGATGACGTTGAGAATTTTGTATCCAAGTTGCGTTAAGGAGTTGGCTACCGAGAAGATATTGTGGTATGTGCCACTAATCCAGATGGTGCCGTTGTCTTTCAGCTTATCCCTACAAAGCGAAAGCCATCGAAGATTGAAGTCGTTAATCTCTTCGGGCGACATACCCTTATCCCAATCGCCCTTGTTGACACTCACCACCTTACCGCTCTGCACGCTAATACCGCCATTGCTCAGGAAGTATGGCGGGTCAGCGAAAATCATATCAAACTTGAAGTTGAACTGTGGTAGCAGCTCAAAGGTGTCGCCACAAATCAAGTTGAAGTCTCGCTCAGGGGATTTATAGTAGGCTTTTATCATACCATTATGCCATTAATCCACCACCACCTTCATCTTTTCTTGCGTAAGCGGAAGTCCATCCTGTCTGCCCCAATATGCTGATAGATTTAGGAGGTTGTAAATATCGATTATCTTTACAGATATCTTT
The DNA here is from genome assembly GCA_947306225.1 of uncultured Bacteroidales bacterium. Classification (GTDB taxonomy): domain Bacteria; phylum Bacteroidota; class Bacteroidia; order Bacteroidales; family P3; genus Colimorpha. Next base: position 5,992 of record CAMZFW010000092.1, on the reverse strand, counting down.
AAATGGACATTCTTTGATTTTCCTTCCTTCTGGCAAAGACAAAACATAAGGTGTCTCTAAAATAGATATATACCCTTCTTCGCTAGTACAGGGCATTATTTTTGCAATTGGTTGCGCCTTAACCCTTTTGATTCCGTTCTTCAAGCAAACTTGACAAGTTTTGTTTCTCCCGCTATGCCACATAAATGTATGTTCGTGCGTTTCACACTCATATCTAAATAAGACTTCCCGACAGAATTGTTTGCCGATTACTTTATATACGAAATAATCAATAAGACAAGGACTTTCTATACACTCCGATGGATACTTTTTATTCCAAATTTCCCATACTCTCCTCCAAGCAAGAGCATTCATACTTTCTATATATCCATATTGATAACAGAAAATATCAAGGAAACTTGACACAAGAGGAATCTCAGTTTTAATAATACCCGTCCTAAGCGCAACCTTGATTGTGTTTACATCACTTGCAACATCAATCTTCTCAAACCCAGACACATTGTCCCATACTCCCAATACCACCATATCTCTAAGAAACATGTCAGTTTTCTTGTTCCCGTATCCTGCACCGTCACAGCCTATTATTGCTGCTCTTAACTGAGCGATGTTCCTATCGTACAAATCTATTAATTCGAAAGGAGAGCAACCATTATCAAGCAGAAATTTCGAAATTGTTTGGGCATAGGTGATTCTCTTGTCATTCTGAGACAACGAAGAAATACCTATCTTATGCACAAACTCTGAAGGCTCTTCAAATATCAACTCTTCGTCAAATATGGAGCTATCTGTCTTAAACCTCTTTGCTAAACTTGCAAAATCCAGTGAACCACGAAAATCTTGATTGGCGGTAAGGAACCTTACTCGGCAAATATCTTGTTTGCTTAATCCGCAGGTATCGTATAATTCGCGAAAAGCATTTCCATCTGTCTTTATATAGATTGAGCGCAAGGCGTCAGCCACTTTTTCACACTTGTTGTCATCTATCTTGCAATCAAGAATCTCTTTATGATGTACTTCCCAGAATCTATGAAAATCAGAGAAGTATTCTCTATATTCGCCCAGTTCCAAAGTTGAACCAATGCCGGGATAGTTAGTGTAAAGAAAGTCGTTGATGTTTTTCACAACACGCCTAGCTTCTTCCATAGACAAGCTGTTGTTATCATTTATCGCTTCCTTGATTTCTGTACAGAATTTCGCAAGTTTTTCCATAGAATTCTTTATTATTTTAAGCTCTTGATTCAAGAGAAGTTTTTGTCTGCTCGTAATTGTGAACCAATATTTCCTGAAGTTTTCCTCTCTTTGCAGGATTTGCATTTACATACCTTGACGCCCAAACACGTTCAATAATGTATTCAAGGTACAAATCTTCAAAAAAACGGTCTTTAACAGGAGTATTGAAGCAGTCGGAATTGCTGAGCATAAATGAGTGACCAGACTTCTCAATGCGGTCGCAGAATAACTTTAAACGCTCTTGTGCGAGGTCGTTGAAAGCATCTTTTGCATAGTCGTTGAAAGATGATGTGTTGCTCAATGGACGATATGGAGGGTCAAAATAGAATAGGGTGTGTCCTTGTGCCTTGTTGAAAGTCTGTTGATAGTCACCCGTCATAATCTCTACATTTTGCAATAATTCACTATCGGCATATATCGTTATCGGGTCGCAGATAGTGGGAGTTTCGTAGCGCCCGAAAGGAACGTTAAAAAGACCTGATTTATTGACGCGGTAAAGGCCATTGAAGCAGGTTCGGTTCAGGAAGAAGAATAATGTGGTATTCCGTATGGGTGTGAGAGATTTGGTATTGAACTCATCACGCATCAGCATGTAGAACTGTTTGCGCACATCTTCAGATTTCAGCGAATAATACTCATGTTGAATATCCTTGAGAGAATCTACGAGCGCTGTCGGGTTATCACGCACAACCTTGTAGCAGGTTGTAAGGTCGGCATTGATGTCGTTAATGACTGCTGTTGTGATATTTTTGTGGGTTTGAAGCATATGGAACAGCATTGCTCCTCCACCCACAAAGGGTTCAATGTAGGTAACATTCTCCCATCTATCAAAGTCAGCTGGTAGCAACGCCTCCAGTTGTTCAATGAGTTGGCCTTTTCCGCCGACCCACTTGATGAATGGTTTTGCTTTCATTAATTATGTGTTTTTATATGTTTTCGAGTTTTCGTACCAGGTTGTCCAATAGGTATCGCCATTGCCTTCATCGAATAACTCGTCGAATTCCTCATCTGTAATATGCTTGTGCAAGCATTCTTCCGAGCAATAGGTATCGCATCCGTCGACAACATAGCCTTCAATCATCGGTCTACCACACTCATAACATACACGAAAACAATCTATCTGCTCACTCAGTTCTTCCCAAAAATCAACATCTGTTGTATGGGATATGATACCCGTACCGAATTTTCCCCATAAACCGGGTATTAGTTTGCATTCTTCGGTAAGAAAATCATAAACTATTTTGTTGGTATATTCCATTTCATGCAGCGTTAGATAATCATTGTCTATTCTGGCTGCCATCGACGGCACCGACATAGTTGTTCGTCTCAAGCATAAAGAAGATATTCGCCACCATCTGTCCAAAGCTACCTTTGCCGTTCTTCGGAAGGTAGAGTTGATATTGTGTTTGGTTTAACAGCCATAGGATGTTCAACTTTACTATTACTCTGTTTTTCTTGTTTATACGTTATTAATCATGTTGCTTTTACACCTGCAAATATACATTTTTTTTCCAATCTACACTCTCCATACCGTCACTCCAGCGGGTTGTCACACTTGAACAACTCTGAATAATGGTCCCATGTCAATTGTCCAGACGCTGTTTGGATTTTTGAGTCGCACATAGAAGGACCTCATGTTGAAAAGGTTAGACCGAGAATAGTCCTTTCCTTTTAGTCTGGTAAGATTTCTTGACAGGTTTGTCTGTAATCCATTATTAAACAGTAAGCTGAACGTTTTTTAATCCAAATTTTTCACTTAAATCAACAACCAATGTGTTTATTATTTCTTTTACGTTGCCATTTGTGATTCGAATAAAACTTCTATGGGATAGTGAGCCATAAGTTATGCTGATTCTCACTTCAACTCCTGCTTCCTCATATTTTTCACGGATAAATCTAATAATCTCTTTGCCGGAAGTTATTTTTTCATCTTTTTCAAAACTAATAACAACGACAGCGTCAGTATTAAACCCATTTTCATCTCGACAGTAATTTACCTTCTGGGGAGGGGTCATAAAAAAACGTTCTAATTTATCAAATCTTTCAATCAAATATTTATAGGCAGCGGTAGCAGTTTCATCACTACCTTTGTCAATTGTTTCTAAAATATTTTTATCGTTCATGGAACGATATATCGGATTGTCAATTTTTTCTTGACAAATTGCTGCAGCTATCTTTTTGCTCAAATCATCTTTTGTTGTTTCCACACTATACATAGTATCATCATAAAAAATCACACGGTCAGTCATTACATCAAAAGGCAATTTTGTAGCACTTTCGGCAACACAAACTACAGGTTTCCTTGCTGCATGCCGTACTGCCAATTCATACATAACATTAGCATTTAATCCCGTAAGATTTGCAATGACCAATTCGTCATTTAAAATATGATCTATCACTTGACCTGTAATTGAACCAGGATTATTCATTTCGTGAGGGACACAAACATCATAATCTAAGTCAACTAAAACAGGTTTTATAACTGCGGTGATAATACCATCCGCTTTTTTCCGTATTTCACTACCTTCACTTCCAATAGGAGTTATAATAAAACACTTTTTCTTTTCTACACTTTCCATTGTATTATATTTTAAATCACTTATTTATTTCTTTTTTATTGTCGTTATTTATGCCGTCCATTTTTCCATTTTTCAATGTCGTTTATTTTTTTATTATATGCAATTGCAAAAATACGAAAAATATTTTAAACACGGAAATATTTTTTTGTAGCTCTTATATGTTATTGTTATTCAGTCAGTCCGCCGTAGGAAGCGGCGGCGGCGAGGAGGGCTTCTTCGGTGGTGAAGGGGAGGTAGTAGGTGCAGCGGGTGACGACGGTTTGGCTGCTGCAGCGGTATTCGGGCTGGCGGCCGCGTTTCCTCTTGGGGCGGACATGGACGAGCGCCCAGCCGGTCATCTCATCGGCGAAGTCATCGCTCACCAGCGCCAGACGGCCGTCGACCTCTCGGAAATCGCTGATGCTCAAGTCGTCGGATTTTATCCGCACCAGTGGGCAGAAACTGTCGGTGCATTGCTTGAGGGTGTAGAACCGCAGGAGGTCGCCACGCAGGAGGTTGGCGGCGGAGAGCGAGGTGAGGAGGGCAGGGGTGCCGTCGACCTCGCCGAGCCACTGCTCCACGACGGGCAGCACGCCGTCGCTCACCGGCATGCCGGGCAGCAGGAAGGTGGCGCCGGACAGGGGGCCTCTCTTCGGGAGGAAGACCACCGGGGTGCGCCGCATCAGGGTGAGGAAGCGGTTGTACGCCGTGGCACCGCCCTCGAACATCGGCTCCGCGGCCCACCTGAGCAAAGCCCACAGGCGGCTGCTGTGCGACAACTGCTGCCGCGCGATGAACTGTGCACGGGTGCGGCGTTTGGGTTGACGGGTGTGCGCCGACCGGGCGACCATTTTTCCGTTGCGGAGGTAGAAGGTCACTCCGCTCTGTTTCAGGCTGCCGTTGAGCAGCAGCCCCATAGGTTTTTGTCTTGACATAATACTGTTGTTTTTGATGGTTATGTAATTTATTGTGAATTAATCATTTAAATGATAGTTTAACGTTCGTTTAACGTTCGAATAACGTTTTATGAACGTTAAACGAACGTTGAGGTATGGTGGAAGTGGTGTTGGAAAGGGGAGGGGTATATATATAATATAAAGGCTGGGAGGCGGAAATTGGGGTATTTTTGAAAAAAAATGTTGCAATAGAATTGCAACATGTTGGCTCAGAATAAGAAAGAAAAGTGTTAAAAATTCATAAAGAAAAAAACAGCACCGCTCAGCGGTGCCGGTTTTTTCTTTTTTTGATTGGAGATATTACTTGTTTAGTGCCGCAAGGGCTTCGCTGGCAGGTATGCGTTTGATGGTGTTGTCGTCGGAGCATACAACGATATCCTGCCCGTGCAAGGCTTTTTCTTCCAGCATGCGGCGCTCGGCGAGATCCAGGCCGTATTGCAATCGCTCGGTAAACAGTTGTGCGTCTCTATCTGACATAACTCTTGATTTGGTTAAACAGTTCTTGATTGTAGATTGTGGTGGGAAGGGCCTTGCCTCCACGAGCCACAGCCTCGCGAGGAGATTCGCTGTTATCGTGAATCATCCAATAATCCACCTCTGGTGCGTAGATATTAAACAGGTTGGAGATTCCAGACACGTAACGGCGACGTGCGGTAGGCGTGGGGATATCATGGCCTCCGGCTTTGACCCGTTCAGCAATACGTTGCAATGCCAGTTCGGGTGTGCGTAGCCAGAAGAAAACTAGTGTCACTACATAGCCTTTGGCCTGCGCTTGATGCACCAGGTTGATATAGGAACGTGTGGCAAGGGTGGTTTCAATGGCAAAGGACTCTTCGCGACCGAGCAACTCGTTGATGCGTTTAAGCATCAGTTTGCCAGCCTCGATGGCCATGCTGTTGGGGTTGAATGGTGAGAGTCCGCGGGCAATTTCGTCGGCGTTGACGAATTCCTTGCAGTCGAAAATCTCCGGCAATATGGTATAGGAGGCTGTCGTCTTGCCAGCCCCATTGCAGCCGCCGATGATATACAGGTTTTTCACCATTTTTTTTGGTACCTCCTGGGGGAATCGAACCCTCATCTAAGGTTTAGGAAACCTCTATTCTATCCGTTGAACTAAGGAGGCTTTTTAGTGGGTAGTGGATAGTGGATAGCAGTCGGGGTCAAGTGCTACACACTCCCCACTACACACTTACAGTTTTCTCTTAATTTCGATGACTTCGTAGGCTTCGACGATGTCGCCGACCTTGA
>CAMZFW010000091.1 GCA_947306225.1 uncultured Bacteroidales bacterium | reverse complement strand
GTTATCGACGCTGTGGCGGGCATCTTGCGGATGATGGGCTGCACACGTTCCTCACGCTCTTTCTTCAACTGCTGGCGTTCCGTCTTGGTCGACCCTAGTTTTGCCTGTCGGTCTGCCTCGGCATACATCCGTTCCATCAAATGCCCTGCATCGTCCTTCTTCTTCAGCTGGCGCAGACAGCGGTCGCTCATCGACTCAATAAAGCTCTTACCGCTCGCCTGTGGAGCCTCGAGGCTCACCATGAACGAGGGCGACTCCACTTTGTGGTTCATATACTCGCCCCGCAGCCGTGACCCCAGCGTACCCAGTATCGGCAGCAGACACAGCACCGCAGCCTGTTTGAAGTCGTCGGGTGCCACGTCATAGTACTGCTTGAAGATAGGTGGCAGCGGTGGTGTGGTCGAGGTGTCGATATAGCCCTCATCGTCCGTTCCCGTCCCCGTCCCCTCTTCAGAGGGGTCCGCCGCAAGGCGGGGGGTATGTCCCTCTTTCTTCCTCATCATATCCTCCAGCACCTCGCGCATATCGCGCGGCATCTCCACGGCTCGTTGGGTCTGCACCGCGCTGGCACATATCGCCTTCACCTCTGCATCGCCCAGTCCGCAGTCGGGCAGTGCCGACGCGATGGCGGCAGCGTTGAAGTCGGTGATATAACGCAGCCGTGTCGCCAGTTTGAAAAGCTGGGCATTGCGCTCTCCCTCCTGTGGCACACCGCCGTTTCGGTTCAGCCACTCCATCGCAATCTCCTTTAGTGGCAACCCCTTGAAGTCCTCCTGCAACGCCGTGCCCGCCTTTGTCCCCTCTTTAGAGGGAACCGCTGAAGGCGGGGGGTATGTTCCTCCGTCCGCGTCAGCCATCCCCGTCCCCTCTTGAGAGGGGTGGCCGTAAGGCCGGGGTATGTTCTTAGAGGGGTGCCACGAAGTGGCGGGGTATGCCGCCCACGCCAGCGGAGGCATCGGCTCCTCGGGGTCGAACTCCTTGGCATCGATATAGTAGAAATAGCTGCCCGGCACCAAGAATGAAGCCCTTGCCCAGTCCTTGCACACCCCGTCGTATTCCAGCCCCAGCTTCTCGGCAAGCCAACGTTGGTTCTGTTCAATGCTGTTGAATTCGGGACGGCAGTTCGCCACCACGCGCAGCCCGTGGCACGACACCGTTTTATGCACAATTCGGATGCCCAGCTCTGCCAAACGTCCCGCCACACGCTCCGTGTACACCTTGCCGGGGTCTTCGTCCATGTGGTCGATGTCGAGCATAAACAGGCCGCTCGGCACTGCCTTGTCGCTTTTCCGTTCCCCGTCGGGGAAGAAGGCCTGCCATGTCACGGCAGGGAGCGAGCTTTTCAGCTCGCTCTTGCCTGCTGCGACAGCCTTGGCTATCTGTGCCACCTTGGGGGAATCGATAGCGTCACAAAAACGCTCCCAAGTGCACAGCACGCCCTTCACCTTGCCCTTCACGCTCTCGAAGAAACTGAACTTCATTATGCAGCCTCCTTTCTGCTATTGCAGTGGCGTAGGGCTGCCGTCACTGCCTCACGCAGTTCCGTCATCAGCGTGTCGATACTGCCCTCGTCCATCTCAGGCACGATGTTGTGGTAGAGCATGTACGAGCCGTCCTTGCGAGTCATCACGCGAGTACGTCCGCACTCGTAAATCTTGATGTTGCGGGCATAGCTCGGCACCGTCTGCGGAATCACATCCACCCTGTTGCCGTTTTCCTCTACCTGACAGTTTCTGTAAGTGCATCTTCCAGCCACAGGCTTGGGTGCATAGATAGTTACCTTGGCGTTCTCTACAACGTGTTTCTTGATGTTGATATTGTTACTCATAATATTAAAAATTAAAGGGTTAGTAATTATCGGTTTAGAAAATTTAAAGTTTAAAGTTGAAAGTTTAGAGTTGTTTAAAGTTTAGAGTTGAAAGTTTAGAGTTGTTGAAAGTTTAGAGTTTAGTGTTTGCGCGTCAGCCGTCCCCTCTTTAGAGGGGTACGCCGAAGGCGGGGGGTATGTTTGAATTGAGAGGGCATACCCCGCCGCTATCGCGGCACCCCTCTAAAGAGAATTAAGGGTGTCCTGTGGACATACGTCCTCCCGCCCCAACTTTTTAGTTTTTAGTTTTTACCTTTTAGTTTTAAACTCGTGCGCCAGCCTAATTCTCAATTCTAAATTCTAAATTCTCAATTTAATAAGTTCTCAATTCTAAATTCTCAATTTCAAAGCTCAAGTACTGGTACATCACGTGCTGCACTACCATGACAGATTCCATACTCGGCACACCGTACTCCCTTATAGCAAGAGCCACAATCTCCTCGTCGCTCAGTCGGTGAGCCGCTGAAATGGTTACATTGCTATAGAATCCGTCAGGTCTGCGGAATAACACCCGCACAAATTCCGCCTCGCGAATCTCGTAAAGGTCGTTACAGCGTTCGATAAGGGTTCTTAACTCCTTTGGGCAACCCTGCCCGTAAAAGTCCCCGTGCCTCTGCTTTCTGCTGAGCCGCTGCCCAGCCTTATTAGAACAATATCTAAGCATGATTTTAATTTTTAACTCTCTTTTTTCTGTTCCGATATCTGATGCAAAAATACGGTGAAATAAGCACATAGTTAACCATGCGAACAATAAGGTTAATAAAAGTTTAATGCAGTCTGTTTTCACCGCCAATGGCAAATAATAGGCACAAAAAAAGAGGCTCGGACGAGTAATCCGAACCTCTCTAAAATCTGCAAATCCTCGCTACGCAGGCATCAAAAAAGGAAAATCAGGCTCTCATATAAAAGCTCACATCAACTCAATAATATCGCTCCAGCGCGTGGTGTAGTTGGGGCTCTTAAACTCATGCTTTATCGCATCGGCAAACCGTGTCGCCTTCCCGCTGCTATCCTTGCCCCGAAACTGCTGCGACCCCAATATGACCGTCTCTGTCCCGTTCACCTTGTTCAGCCGGTCCAGCACCTTGTCCAGCCGCTTCATCTTCTCAAATTGTTCAGCATCATAGTCAAGGAAGTTCGTCTGTATTCCTCCGCCAGTATCCATGCTCATCACTATCACCCCAGCACGTTTGTATTGGAATCCCGTGCGGTATATCTTCTCCAATGCCTCCGTCGCCTTCTTCACAATGGTTATGCTCGAGTTGGAGGGCGTGAGCAGATTCACCTCGGCGAAGTTGTTATATTGTCCCAAGTCTTCACGAAAAGGGTTGGTGCTGATGAAAACACCCACCACCGAAGCCACGGTATTCTGCTTTCGCAGTTTCTCTGCACATCGGGCGGCATAGTTGGCTATATAGCTCTTTATCTGGTCGATGTCGCCTATCATGCCCGGGAATGAACGGCTCACGCAGATACTCTTCTTCTTGGCAGGCTCATCATTCGGCACACAGTCCTCGCCGTTCAGCTCCCGCCAAGTCCTCAGCACTACCACTTTGTTGAACGTGGCGTTAATCCATTCCCGACTTTTCTCGGCAAAATCGAACGCCGTATGTATGCCCAAGCTGTCCAATTTGGCGGCGTAGCGTCGCCCGATGCCCCACACCTCGTCAATAGGGTACAGCTTCAGGGCTTTCTTTCTCTTTTCGCTATTGTCTATCAGGCAGCAGTGATTGTAGCCCTTATAATGTTTGGCAAAGTGGGATGCCATCTTGGCTAGCGTCTTGGTCGGGGCGATACCGATGCTTACAGGTATGCCCACTCCCTGCTTGATACGCTTATATAGATTCTCACCCCATGCCTTCAAGTCCACCTCCTCCATACCTTTCAGCACCACAAAAGCCTCATCTATCGAATAGCGGAAATACTCCGGTGCCTGTTGGGCTATTATCGTCATCACCCTTGCCGTCAAATCACCGTATAGCTCATAGTTGGACGAAAACACCGCTATCTTCTGGTCGGGAAACTGTTGTGCTAGCTTGAAGTAAGGCGTACCCGCCTTGATACCCATCTTCTTTGCCTCGTTGCTCCTCGCCACCACACAGCCGTCGTTGTTCGACAGCACCACCACAGGCTTGCCGTTGAGGTCAGGCCTGAACACCCGCTCGCAACTCACGTAGCAGTTATCGCAGTCAACTACGGCAAAGTAAGTCATCAATTCCAAGGTTTAATAGTATACACCACCACGCCCCACACCTCAAAGTCGTCCCCCTCGTCAATCCTGATGGGCTTATACTTAGGGTTGGCAGGTCTCAATTCTATATACCCTTCCTCCTTGTGGGTGGTGTCGAGATACTTGATAGTAAACTCGTTATTGACATATGCCACCACGATAGAGCCGTTATGTGGCTCCCTGGCCTTATCAATCACGGCTATATCCCCGTCGTTAATGCCGGCATCTACCATGCTGTCGCCTATCACGCGACCGTAGAAAGTCGACTCGGGGTGCTTGATAAGGTCGCGGTTAAAGTCGAGGCTGTCCTGCAGATACTCCTCCGCCGGGCTGGGAAATCCTGCCCGCAGCTCGGGGGCAATCTGTAGCTCCAGCTCCTTATCAAAACCGCTCTCTAATATAGCAATACTTTTCATATTCTTTCAATCATCACCTCTCCAATATCCTCGCCTCGTCCCAAGCGTCGCACAACTTATCGTACACCAGCTTCAGCTCGCAATAGCCTGCATACTTAGCATTGCTGCCATGCACACTAGCATCAAACTGCATCTCGCTCATCTTCTCCCTGCCAAAGTCCACGGCGGCATACACCTTTAACGCCTCCACGCTGCACTGCTTGTCCTCCTCCACCCAGCCAAACCACGCCTCGCCGTTCATCTGCTCCGCAAATGCCTTACTGTCCTCCACCGCCAGCAGCCCCTTATCCTTCAAAAAAGCCCTTAACGCACACCAGCGGTTCTTCCCCTTCAACATCTTTAAAAAGCAGTCCGCCACAAACTCATACAACGGCACAAACAGCACCCTATGCCCATGCAGCCTCACCGCCAGCACCTCGTTGCACTCCCTCAACGCCTTCTCCTCACCCTCGTCGCCGTCGGTCTTAGGCTCAGCCCCGTTGATGTAGTTCGTGCCGCCGTAGATATTATTCTCCTGCTTCTCAATATACGCACCCCCGTAAATATTAAACGTCCTATCTCTTTTTTCCTCCATAACACCCCGCTATTTGTAATTATTATTCTGAGTCTCCACGTAGGTCTGTGTATTCACCGTCATGCTGTCGCCACCTTTCGGCTTCCTTTTCAGCGATTGAATCCTTTTCTTCACCTCCTTGGGCACACCCTCTATCGAACATAATCCCTGCAACACATTAAACCAATCCTTACGCAAACTCTGCTCCATCTCGTCTGCATCCTTCAAATACTCCTCAAACACCTTCTTAATATACTCTCGCCCCACCTCGTCGCGAAACTCCTCCGAATTCATCCGTTCCTTCTCCGCATGCATCTTTTCCAACTCATCATCCTTCTCTTCTAACTTTCTTTCAGCCTCATCCAGCCGCTCGCCCATCTCTTTGACAGCCTCTCTTGCCGTCTTAACCATCAGCACTATTTCCTTTTCACCCTCAGCAATTCGTTCACTAAGTTTGTCTATTTGCTCTACTGTCTTATAAGCCGAGGCAGGCATCTTCTCCTGCGTAATCTGAAAATGGAATGTCGCATGAATGGTAGACAGACAGGTATTCACATATTCTACCACTCTCTCATGCCCTTCATAATTGCAAAGCTTTGACGACTCCTTTCTAAAGAACCTCTCAAACTCTTCACCCTCGATTTTACCAATTTTATACACACCCCATGCCAAAGTTAAGATGGCCGCATCTTCTACCGTCCCCATTTCCATCCTTATCATAGTCAACAACAGACCTGCCTTGTTTATCCTTTCTTCATACAATTGCTTGTCGACGGTAGGCAAAGAATAAACCGTGCGATACAGATTAAAAACAAGTGCATCCTCATCGCTAATCTTAAATCGTCCCTTATTATCCAGTGTAATAATATTTGTATCCATAGCTCACATTTTATTTGATTAATAATCGCATACAAAAGCGTGATACCCAATCCTTTAACCAATTGAGTAACACGCAATAATGCTTTGCAAAGTTACAAATAAAACCGCCATCCCACCCAACTATTTATCAACAGCTTGTTGATAAGATTGGTAAAGCGCAATAATACAGCGAAAAAAATAAACATTTGCCACGATGAGGATAGATCTGCAAATGGATGCAGTTCTGCTTTGGAAAGAATTTATATCATAACATCAGCAAATCGGAATACATGTAGCACTGGTGTCGAAATAGCTGTTGTTTGATACTATTTCTTATCAACCAACTCTTTCAGGGTTGTGTCCGTGAATGTGTCCCAAATCTTGAGTTTGATGGGTCTGTAATCGTCAAACAATTGTTCCACAAACTCTATCTCAAACACTAAACGAAAATCATTATCATCGCATTCTGCTATTACTTCATGCTTTGTTCCTACTCTGGCCACTTTGATTAGATACAAATCTCGAATACCTTTTTTCTTCTCGTATGGCATAAAGTAATAAAGTTTATTCAGCTTAACTGTGGATGGGAATTTTTTCCCAGTATAATATATTTTCGCAGAACGATCCCGATAGGGTTTTATATTGTCGTTCTTTACAAGACTTATAAGCACATTCTTTGAGTAATCAACATTATCGATGTTCTTACTCTTGGAAATTTTATTCGTAACTATCGTTGTAGGATATTCCTCTTTGATGTTGAATAAGTCTAGTTCAAACAAGGTGGGCGGAATCATCTTCTTAGCAATGGCGTTTGCCTCAACAAAGTCCGATTCCTCATGCTGCCGTGCATCAATCTCGTTAAAAAGGCGTATCAACGAACGGCCTATCGCATAAGCGAGATTGACAGGCACGGCATTGCCTATTTGTTTGTATTGGTCGCTTAATGAGCCTGCAAAGCACCATTCGTCAGGGAATGTCTGAATTCGAGCATATTCACGAACTGACAAAGGTCGTGTCTCTTTTGGATGGCAACGTTCGGTTTGTTTCTGTGCCGGAGCACATGTCAGCGTCAGTGATGGCTCGTCCATGGCGAGACGACGAGCCATTCCTGTCTTACCACCTCCTAGGTAGAAACTTCCACCCATATACTCTTTCTGCACTTCAATGGGCAAATCTCTCCAATCCCCACCTTCGGGAACCAATTCCATTACTCTTTGCTTCTTCTCAGGGTATTTCTGATAGTCGGAGGCTGGCACATCTCTAGGAAACAAGATGCCTTTGTAGAAAGCATCATAAAGCGTTAGCACTCGCCTATATGGTGCTGGCCATCTGAATTCCACATACGGTGAAATGTCATTTCGGATAGCAATAAGAATAAGTCGTTCTCTCTTTTGTGGCACTTGGTATAAAATCGCCTTAAGCACTCTGGGCTCTATCAGCGTATAGCCAAGCTCTGCTATGGCATTGCGGATGATGCGGAGCGTCTTTCCTTCGTCATGAGAAACAAGCCCTTTGACATTCTCGCACATGAAAACCTTCGGCTGAATCTCTTTCACGGCTCTTGCCAATTCAAAAAATAACGTCCCTCTAGTATCGTTCAAGCCTCCCTTTTTCCCTGCATAGGAGAAAGCCTGACAAGGAAAACCTCCAGAGAGAAAATCCACATGTCCGTGCAGTGGGGTGAAATCTACTTGATGAATATCGCCCTCTAAAACATTCCATTCGGGATGATTGATTCTAAGCGTTTCGCAAGCCTTATCGTTCAACTCGTTCAGCAGCACATGTCTGAATCCTGCCAGATGCATACCCAGAGCAAGCCCACCAGCCCCAGCAAAGAGCTCCACTGAAGTGTAATCTCTAAGTGGGGTTACGTTTGCCTCTTCATCCCATTGAGTGTTGAGCATCTCCTGTATCTCTGGAATATCAACCAGTTCTTCCATGTAGAAGCCCCGTTTGCCGCATTCGTTTGTATGGCTAGGGTATACACCCTTGTCCGCCCAGTTTTGGGTGGTTGCAAGGGATGTTCCCAAAATGTCAGCTACATTTGTTTCTGAAATGTATGTAGGCATCAAAGACCTCCCCTGTTTTCGATTTCTCTTGCAATATCTTCTGTCTTGGCTCTGATTAAACTACTGCCATCAATATTATCTTCTTCTACCACTTGCCCGAATGCCCTTGCTAAGGCCATATAGAAATGCTCATCACCAGTAAGATGCATCCAAAATTCAGCACCTTGATAAACCGGATAGGTCGTATTTATTGTTTTGTAGAACGGCGTCAATTCACCTTCTCCATATAGTACACCGACAATTAAATCTTCTAAATTGACCGCCAATCGATTAACCCGTGCTGTATTAATTAAAGTTTTAAAGTGACCAAGGATTGTATCAACATCATCATGGTTGATGGTTTGGGGACCAGCCTTGCATTGACAGTATTTTCTTCTTCCATCTAATGCATCAATAAATTCTATGTCCATGCCAGGTAATAGTGAACCAGCACCAGCAATCTGATTGATTTGAGCAATCCAATTTTGGATATTTTGTCCAAAACTAGTATTCACACTTGTACCTAAAACCCTCGGGTACACCAAAGCTTTTGCCAATGAGATAGGCTCAGTGTTGCCACAAAGAAATGCAGCAAGATAGTTAATCAAAAAAGGATTAACATTGAAATCTCTAAGACGTAACCGAGAAAGATTATTAATATGTTTCGGAATGATAATCGTCCTAAAATAGTCTTTACCACTTTCAATAATGAGTTGTTTTTGTTTCTCGTCCATGGTGCAGTATTTTTTACTCTATCAAAAATCAATTTGCAAAAATACGATTTTATTCCCAATTACGAAAAAAGAGTTTTCAACAAGCAATAAAATATGGGAGGATTTAACCTCTCCAAAAAATAATCCGTTGATTTATAGCATTGGGAAAACCATTTCACTATGAACTATGAACTATGAACTATGAAATGCGTATGATTTTGGTCATTGAGAAGGTTCTATAATATAATAATAATTTTATATTATTATTATATTATAGCCCATATTGAAAAAGCAAAACACAATGCATTTCATAGTTCATAGTTCATAGTTCTACAACAATATAAATATCAGTTACTTGCGATACTTGACGTGTAAAAACTATGAATTCATAGTTTCATTGTTGCGACGGTAATATGTTAGCTATTGCATTGATACAATTTAACTTATGTACTTTTAGGTGCTGCGTTGCTTTGTAAACACCTCAGATTATCATTTTCCACCTCCGCTGACAGCCTAAAAACGTTTTCATATTACCTGTCCATGCTATTCCCCTGTGACTAAAGAGAGCCTCTTCTGTCATCGAAGAGAGCCTCTTTTTTGCAAAAGAGGGAAAAGTGACATTTTTTGCTCGAAAAAGTTTGTTATGTCGCTATTCCGCACTATCTTTGCATTTGAAAACGGTCGGGAGGTGGCCAATCTCGGTTTCGTTTTCACAGAGTGCCGCCACTCTGCCTTCGCTCTGCCTTCGCTTCCGGAAGCGAAGAGAAGAGGGAGACAGGAGGGAAGGAAAAAGGAAGGAGAATTGAGATTTGAGAATTTTACATACCCCGCCACTATCGTGGCACCCCTCTCAAGAGGGGACGGGTGCGGCAGCCAATTTCAACTTTCAACTTTCAACTTTCAATTCAAAAAACAATCTTTCCTCACTAACAAATCCGACTAAGGACCGGACGAGGAAAGCTAAAAACAAAAGCGTATGTCTATTTTAACTGGTTTTATGAGGAAGCAACGTGGTTCGGCTGGTGACGCCACGTTCCGCATCGTGAACGGTCAGACCGTCATGAGCGAGAAGGTCACCACAAACAAGTCTAAGTCGTTCGCCCAGATGGCGCGACGTGTCCGCTGGGCGAACATCGTCAACCTCTGGCAGGCAATGAAGGGATTGGACCGCCCGTCGTTCGAGACGAAGCCCCGCACGTGGAGCGACTTCAACGCCTTCATGAGTGCCAATATCGACGGCGCACCCGTGTATCTCACCAAGAACGAGGCGGGGCAGGGTGCCTGCGTGGTGGCTGCCTATCAGGTGACTCGTGGCTCGTTGCCCTCCATCGACGTGGCAGCAGGCACGGGCGGAGTCCCTGTCTGCGACATCGCGCTGGGCAACCTTGTGATTGACGGCGACACCACGCTGAAGGAGTTCAGCGACGCGGTGGTCGACAACAACACCAACTATGTGCAAGGCGACCAGATCAGCTGCTTCATCGCCCTGCAGGAGCAGAACCCCGTGACGGGCATCCCCTACGTCAATTTCAAGGCGTATGAGGTGACGCTGGACCAGCGCGACGAGGACACGCTGCTGGCCGACATAGTGAGTGCCGAAGGGTTCAGCTCGGTCGATGGCAAGCTGGGTGCCAGCGGCACGGTGAACGGCGCCATCTGCTGGGTGCACAGCCGCAAGGGCTCGAACCGCGTGATGGTCAGCACGCAGGACTTCTATGTCAACAACGCCCTGCTGGCCCAGTACCAGACTTCGGCCAAGCGCATCGAGGCCATCCAGTCGTACGGCGGACAGGTGTCGCAGCTCTTCCTCGTCCCGAACACCAACTCGGCCGTCGCCGCAGGGTAAGTTTTAAGGCAACTTCTATTTATTATTATCGAACACGAATTGCACGAATCTAACGAA
>CAMZFW010000090.1 GCA_947306225.1 uncultured Bacteroidales bacterium | reverse complement strand
ATCGCCTCCATCAAGGTGGGCGAGGGTCTCGTGGGCCGTGTCATCAACACCATCGGCCATCCTATCGACGGTAAGGGTCCCATCGCGGGCGAACTGTTTGAAATGCCTATCGAGCGCAAGGCTCCCGGCGTTATCTTCCGTCAGCCTGTGGAACAGCCCCTGCAGACGGGTATCAAGGCTATCGACTCGATGATTCCTATCGGCCGCGGCCAGCGTGAGCTGATTATTGGCGACCGTCAGACCGGCAAGACCGCCATTGCTATCGACACCATCATCAACCAGAAGAATTTCTATGATGCCGGCGACCCAGTGTACTGCATCTATGTGGCGTGCGGACAGAAGGGTTCGACGGTTGCCAACTTGGTGAAGAACCTGGAGGAAAAGGGCGCGATGGACTATACTATCGTGGTGTCTGCTACCGCGTCGGATCCTGCTGCCATGCAGTTCTACGCTCCCTTTGCGGGTGCCGCCATCGGCGAGTATTTCCGCGACACGGGACGTAACGCACTGGTGATATACGACGACCTGAGCAAACAGGCTGTGGCATACCGCGAAGTCTCTCTGCTGCTGCGTCGCCCGCCGGGACGTGAGGCATACCCTGGCGATGTGTTCTATCTGCACAGCCGTCTGCTGGAACGTGCCGCCCGTATCATTCAGAGCGACGAGATAGCCCGCCAAATGAACGACTTGCCCGCCTGTCTGAAGGACAAGGTGAAAGGTGGTGGCTCGCTGACGGCACTGCCCATCATCGAGACGCAGGCCGGCGACGTGTCGGCCTATATCCCCACCAACGTCATCTCCATCACCGACGGACAGATATTCTTGGAGACCAACTTGTTCAACTCGGGTATCCGTCCTGCCATCAATGTGGGTATCTCGGTGTCGCGTGTGGGTGGTAAGGCGCAGATTAAGTCGATGAAGAAGATTGCCGGTACGCTGAAACTTGACCAGGCCCAGTACCGCGAGTTGGAGGCTTTCTCGAAATTCGGCTCCGACCTCGATGCCGCTACCAAGGCAGTGCTCGACAAGGGTGCCCGCAATGTGGAAATCCTCAAACAGCCGCAGTATACCCCCATGGCTGTCGCCGACCAGGTGGCAATCATCTATTGCGGTACCAAGGGACTGCTGCAGAAGGTGCCCACCGATCAGGTGCATAACTTCGAGACAGAGTATCTGTTCTTCCTGCATCAGAACCATGCCCCCATTTTGGAGAACTTGGGCAAGGGCAAGCTGCTGGACGAGGACTTGGAGACGCTGAAGAAAGTGGCCCTCGACATGGCCGGCAAGTATGCTAAGTAAGTAATGTATACGCAGATTGTGGGTTCGTAGGGCAGTGCCCTGCACCCACAGTTGCTGCGCTAAAAACTATTTATATGGCTAATCTAAAAGAAGTCCGCACCCGCATAGCCTCGGTCAGTTCTACGCAGCAGATTACCTCTGCCATGAAGATGGTGTCTGCTGCCAAGTTTCGCCGTGCGCAGAATGCCATCATCGGTATGCGGCCATACGCCAACCAACTGGGCGACATCGTATCCGATATTGACACGGGCGACGGCGTTCAGACCCCCTACCACGAGGTACGCAAGCTAGAGCATGTGCTACTGGTGGTTGTCACCTCCAACAAGGGACTCTGTGGGGCATTTAATAGCAACGTTATCAAACAGGCACAGGCGCGTGTCGACTACTACCGCTCTAGTGCCACTGCCGAGCAGCCTGCGCAGTTGAGCATGATTACTATCGGCAAACGTTGCAGCGAGTTTTTCGGCAAGCGTTTCGACAATGTTGTGGGCAGCTACGACACGTTGCTTGACAATGCTTCGTTTGATGCTGTTGCCACTCTGGCCGACGACATTCTGCAACAGTACTGCGACAAGAAGTACGACCGTGTGGAATTGATATACAATCAGTTCAAGAACTCGCTAGTGCAAATACTGATGACGGAACAGTTCCTGCCTGTAGTGCCCAACACCGTGAGCGGCAGCGGCAGCACGGCTGTCAAACAGACCGCCAACGACTACATCTACGAGCCTTCGAAGGAGGAGATACTTGCCGAGATAATACCGTTGACGCTGCGGTCGCAGTTCTATAGAATGATTCTCGACTCGTTGGCATCGGAGCATGGTGCCCGCATGAATGCCATGCAGAAGGCCACCGACAATGCCACCGAACTGCTTAAAGAACTTCGACTCAGTTACAATAAGGCACGCCAAGCTGCCATCACCAATGAGATTATCGAGATTGTCAGTGGTTCCGAGGCACTTAAGGGTTAAAAATCTTTTTCAATGTTTTACATAGTTTTATGATTGGTGGCATAGGGGTTTTACCCATGTGCCACTTTTTGTTTGGCTGAAAATATTAAATTAATGAATAGTAATGCGATGAATGCTATGAAAAAAATCGGTTTATTAATAACGCTTTTGCTGGGTTTGGGCAGTGCCATGGCGGCACCTGTCAATCCTCAGACAGCTCTTCGTGTGGCTGAGAACTTCTGGAAAGGTGTCCATCAGCAGGTTGCCATTTTCGAGCAGGTACAAGATGCTTCGTTTGACCATCTCTACATCTTCCATGTGAATGAGAATGAAGGCTTCGTCATTGTGGCTGCCGACGACCGCGCCTATCCTATCCTCGCCTACGGCGATGACAATGTGGCTGGCGATATGGGTCCGGAAACCCGCTTCTGGCTAGGACAATACGAACGCGAGATAGAGGCATTGGCATCAGGCGCGGTGCGCAACGACGATGCCCTACTGGCCGACTATATAGCCCGCCAATGGAACAGACTCTTGTCAGGCACATGGTCGGAACCCAAGAGTGGCAACATGGTGCCGGCGATGTTGACCACCCGTTGGAATCAAAGCCCGCTGTATAACTATTATTGTCCAAATAACTGCCCGGCAGGTTGTGTCGCCACGGCCATAGCGCAGGTGATGAAGTTTTGGAACAACCCTGTCAAAGGCACTTGGAGCAATAGCTATAATACCCCATACGGTACGTTGAGTGCCAATTTTGACTCTACCTACTACGATTGGGACAATATGCCCAACAGCCTCTCCAGCTCCAGCACCATGGCACAGATTCATGCTGTGGCGTTGCTCAGCTATCATATCGGCGTTGCCGTGGAAATGAACTATTCCACCGACGGCAGCGGAGCCAGCCTGATAGGCTACGGCTATGGTGCATCGGGGTTGAGCGCCCTTAGGAACTACTTTGGCTATAGCAGTTCGGCCAGAGGTGTTTACAAAAGCAGTTACACGGACTATGAATGGGTCAATATGCTTAAGTTCGAGCTAGACCACGGTTGCCCTATACTTTATGCAGGATATGACAACTCGGCCGGACATGCCTTCGTTTTTGATGGCTATAACAGCAGCAGCCAGTTCCATGTCAACTGGGGCTGGGGCGGAGCCTATAACGGCTTTTTCTCCATGGGTGCCCTCAACCCTGGTGGTGGCGGAGTAGGCACCAACACATCCAACACCTTCAATTCGACGAATCAGGCTATCTTAGGTATTGAGCCACAGCCACGTCTGAGTGCTTTCCCCTCCTCGCTCACATTCCCTGTGGGGAATAGTTGGCAGAATGTTGTCATCACCAGCACCCTCGGTAATCATTCTAGTTGGACCGCCACCAGTAGTGCTTCATGGCTCACCTTCGTCGGTTCCAACACGGGCGACGGCAATGGTGCCGCAACCACTATCACCGTTAATGCCATTACAAACTTCGGCAGCGCTGTCGACCGCTATGCTACTATCACTGTGGTTCAGGATAGCGAAAGCATTGTCATACCCGTATATCAACTCAGATGCGAGGAGGCCGACATGTGCGAACTTACTGTCAATGCTTACGACCGTCCCGGCAATGGCTGGAATGGTGGCTACCTCACGCTGGAATCTACTTCGGGAGCTCTCTATGGCACGATGAAACTTGCCGACGGCTCCTATGGCATCCGTCAGTTCTCGGTATGTCCGGATACCGTGTTGGCTATTTGGCATTCAGGCTCAGCCGACAACGACTGTAGTTTCTTCATTGAGAATGCCAACGGTGTTGTATGGGTCAACCACACCGCTAACACACCCATTGCCAATGGCGACACTTTCCTTATTGTCAATCCATGCAGCACTACTGGCGGGCTGGACCCCGTCCGCTACACAGTGGCGGTGACGGTGAACGACACCGTGAAGGGCTATGTGGAGGGTCCAAGCGACACGGTAGCTTTTGGCGAAAGTCTGACATTAACAGCCAGGGCCAACGAAGGTTATCGTTTCGTCAAATGGGCCGACGGCTCCGTACTCAATCCTCGGACACTCACAGTTGTCGCTGACCGTGCCCTCTCAGCACGTTTCGACAACCTGGGTACCGACACGTTGCATTACGACAACGGTACATATCAAAGCACTTATGGTGGTGAGAACGGCACCCATTGGGGCATCCGAATTCCGCAATCAGAGCTGGTGGGACACGCCACCCTCCAAAGCGTGAAGTTCTACAACGTTCGCTCGGGCAACTATACCCTCAACATATACCAAGGCGATGCACCAAGAAGCTCCACTCGCGTAAGTTCCACCAGCTTCTACCAAAGCCGCCAGACACGCTACCGTTGGGTAGAAAGGACGCTTGACTCCGCTCTTGTTATCGACCATAGCAAACCATTGTGGGTAGTGCTCAATTATAGTGAGAACGATCCCCCTGCTACAGCTACAGCCTGGTGTGGTAACGACGACGGTGGCTGGTACACTGACAATGGAATTGACTGGGTCACACTCTCTAGTCAAGGTGTCTCTGCCACATGGATGATGCGTGCCTATATGCCTAACGATCCCTACGAGTACACCCTTACAGTTTCGACCAACAACAGGCGTTGGGGCACAGCTACGGGTGGTGGCGTATACCGTTACGGGCAGGCGGCGACCCTTGTGGCCACTGCTAACGAGGGCTATCATTTCGAGCGTTGGAGTGATGGCAACACCGACAATCCTCGCACCTATTATGTCAAAGAAGACCAACAAATGCGTGCCATCTTTGCCGAAGGGGAGGTGGGCATCTCCGATGCCTTGCCGGAGGGCGTGGTCCTTTATGTCGAAGGTCGCAGCCTATTTGTGCGCGGAGCTGACGGTCGCAGTCTCAGTGTTTACGACGCGCTTGGTCGCTGTGTCTATCGTACCGACAACCACCATGCCATGTCTATTGTACTGCCCGCTGCAGGTGTCTATGTCGTGAGGCTTGACAACAATGCGGTGCGCAAGGTGGTTGCCACCAACTAGTGAGGTGGTAGCCAAGCAGTCATTCGCTCCTTAACAACGTACAATCTAACAACGTATTACATATCACTATGGAAAAGAAACAAAACTACACCATCCCCATCATCGTGATGTTCCTGCTTTTCTTCATGATAGCGTTCGTCACCAACTTTGCCGGCTCTATGGGCGTCATTGTCAAGAACCAATTCGGTACCAGCAATGCTATCGCCCAGCTGGGTACACTTGCTAACTTCATTGCCTACGCCTGCATGGGCATCCCAGCAGGTATCATCCTGCGACGTAAAGGCTATAAGTTCACCTCGCTACTGGCTGTCACCGTCGGACTCGTCGGCGTTGGCATTCAGTTCCTCTCTGGTTATGCGGGGAGCTTTGCCGTCTATGTCACTGGTGCCCTTGTGGCCGGCTTCTCCATGTGCCTGCTCAACATTGTTGTCAACCCCATGCTCAATACTCTGGGCGGTGGCGGCAACCGTGGCAACCAGCTTATCCAGTGGGGCGGCACCATCAACTCCACTGGTGGCACCCTTGCCCCCATCCTTTTGGGATACCTCATCGGTGGTGCTGTCGACAAGGCCAATGTTAGCGATGCCGCTCCTGCCATGATTATCGCCATGGCCATCTTCGCCGTTGCCTTTGTGGTCATACTGCTCACTAAGATACCTGAGCCCCATCTCGAAACTCGCGAAATGCGCGCTTCTAAGCCCAAAGACCCTCATTCCCCCCTCAGCTTCCGCCACTTCGTGCTGGGTGCCATTGCCATTTTCTTCTACGTGGGTGTCGAGGTTGGCATCCCCAATACCGCAAACCTCTATATGACCACTTCTGCCGAAGGAGGCGGTCTTGCCCTCGGTGCCGATCTGGCTGGTTGGTTTATCGGTGCCTATTGGTTCCTTATGCTCTGCGGGCGTTTTATAGGAGGCCTGTTGGGCGGTAAGGTGTCTTCGCGTACCATGCTGTGCACCACCGCTATCATAGCCATCTGCTTCCTACTCTGCCTCATCTTCATCCCTGCCACCGCTACCATCCACCTACATGGTGCCGATGTGCCGCTCAAGATAGCTTTTGCTACGCTCTGCGGTCTTTGCACTTCGGTCATGTGGGGTGCCATCTTCAACCTCTCGGCCGAAGGACTGGGTAAATATACTCCCATGGCAAGCGGTATCTTTATGACTCTTGTTTGCGGTGGTGGTATTCTGCCCTTCTTCCAGAACATGCTCGCCGATGGTATCGGCTTTGTAGGCAGCTATTGGCTGGTCATATTTGGCTTTGC
This sequence comes from uncultured Bacteroidales bacterium, assembly GCA_947306225.1. Lineage (GTDB taxonomy): Bacteria > Bacteroidota > Bacteroidia > Bacteroidales > P3 > Colimorpha. Next base: position 4,160 of record CAMZFW010000090.1, on the reverse strand, counting down.
CTACATCCTTTTCTATGCCCTCTGGGGTAGCAAGAATGTGAATCGCGATATTCCTGTTGAATAAGACATCGGGTATCATCATAATTAATGTCCGCATCGCTCACTGCGATGCGGACATTCTGTTTGTTGCTGTGTATGGGCGTATCACTGTGCCAATGAAAACAGGTCTCTTATAATTTCCATATCACAAACAATTTTTGCGTAAATACGCATTTTCGTTCGCAAAAATACAACTTTATTTTGAACCCAAATCGGTCATTAGGCCGACTTTTATATCCTTTCTCGCTTGTTCAGGTCTCTTTATGCCATATCAGCATTTCTTTCGGCATCTTGTCCACATCCCCGTCTCGCCGTAGCCCGCTACGCCTTCGACAGCGATGTGGCCAATCTGCTCGAAACAAATACTAATCTGGCATAAACCCTAATGACCGATTTGGGTTGAATTAGAAGAGCTGTAATCTGACCCATACATCGCATGTCTATTTTGAAAATATGACCAAAACATGACCAATTTTGAGATATAAAGAAAAAAGATTTTGCATTTTCGCTCATTTTGAGCTACTTGCAAAATCTCTTTGGTGCCCGGAACAGGAACGCTTAAAGCATTTTCTATTAAAATCAACTGTTTGTAGTTGTGTATTTTGTAATTGTTTATGTATTCAAAGGACACAGTAAAAACTGGTAATATAACCGAAATAAGGCCAAACTATGGCCAAGGGATTTCATTCTTTACTTGGTTATACAATCCTTTATCAGTTGCCGACCTGCTTCCGTCAGCACATACTTCTGTTTACGAGACTTCGGTTTGTCAATAATCGTCGGCGTAGCCAGACCTGTTTGAATCAAGATATCTATACTTGTCCGTTTAAATCTATCTCTGTTTGTCTGCCCGAACATTGTCATTAGTTCTGTCAATGAGGTTTCTTTTTGCAATGCAATAAAGACCTTGAAAATATGTTTAAAGTTAGTCCCAACAACATTAGACATAACATTAGACACAACATTAGACAACCCTTGTTTAAGTTGTTCATTATTATCGAGTTCAGATTGAGGCATAACATTAGACAGACCTTCTTCCACAAAATCTGGATGACAGGGAATATCTATCAAAAAATAGGCACGGTCTTCATCGGTTTCAATGGTGGCTGGTGCAGAACCGTTATCTTTAAGTTTCCTTTGAATAGTGGGTATGCCTGTGGCTCGACCTTCGGTCAGTTCCAACTCTTTCAGGAATTCTCCCAATCGGCGGTTACGGTATTTCCGGCAACGGAGCGTCTGAGCCTTTCTCACTACATCTAACGGGATGGAGCGGTCGGGACCTCCGTGATTCAAGATGGAGATTCGGTTGGGTTCGATTGTAATCTCGACGGGTTCTCGCTCATTATAGTTTCTATGATATAGAGCATTCACCACAGCTTCTTCCAAAGCTTGGTAGGGATAGTTGAAATATCGTATTGAATGTTCGTCGTCGGACTGTTTCTTGATTTGCTCCTTTATCACATTCGTCCGTAGGTATGACATAGCATCTCTTATCATCATCGGAACAGAGCCTTTGATGGTCGGCATCTCTATGATGTTGTCTGGGTTGTTCTCCCGACCTTCGGGAAATATCACAATATCAACTTGGGTGGTTCGGAAGAATTTTTCGGGATGCTCACAGAACATCATAGCTGCCACGTTTTTGATGCATCGTTTCTCCGTTGGGCCTTCCAAAAGGTCCATCTGTTCCAAAACGCCTTCAAGGTCATTAACCAAGTCCTCGTCCTGCAGCTTGCTATCAACCCTCACTAAATAGTCTTTCACCAATAGCGGTGAAATATCCGAGAGTTTGATGTCAGGATTGCCACGGTCGTCAAATGGCACTCTGTTGGCCATATCCCGAAGTTCATCCAGTTGTCCTCCTTTTGCCTCAACAGAAGATGTCCCATAACGGATATAAAACACGTGTTTCTTGACTTTGGCCGTGACATCAGAGGGTGCAGAGTACGGTCGGTTGACACCCGACGGTACCCAAATCACCAAAACGTTCTGACCATCCACATCTTCGACCGAGATTCGTGGAGCATAAAATGGTTCAATCAGCTGGTTGTATTGAAGTATATCCCGTTGAATCTTGTCCAACTGGTTTGTTGGGATTCCCTTGACGGGTCTCTTCGCCATTCCATTCTCTTCTTCCACCCCCACAAGGATGTAGCCGCCACCAAGGTTATCGAAATCGTTGGCGAAGGCACAGATGGTATGATATATTGCCACAGGGTTCCAACCTTTCTTGAATTCAATCCGGTTGGACTCCACTTTCCTTTGGTTCAGGAGGTCTTCTATGTTGATAGGTAGAGGCATTAGTTATTGTATAACGTCATTAATGAAAAAAAGTTTTGCGGTTATGGTGATTTTTTATGCCGTTGGATTCTCTTTGTTAGGTTTCTCTATTTCAATATTCTTGAACTTGCCGAGCACTGGATGATGCCTGTAAGCCCATCGTGTTCCCGAAGGGATGTAGAGTGTGCATTTTTCAAAAGCATCACTGTCAAATGCATCATCAATTACAACATTCTCAACATCCATTATTCTGAAATGTATTTTTGTTAATGCATCACAACTACAAAATGCGTTATTCTCAATAGTAGTAATACTGTTTGGAATAACTATTCTCTGAAGTGATTCGCAGCAGTAAAACGCATATTTACCTATTCGGGTTACACTTTCAGGAATATCAATTTTTTGTAGCGCACTACATTTATAGAATGCAAATTCTCCAATATCCGTAACGCCATCCGGAATATCTATGTTTTGAAGTCCCTTACACCCACTGAATGCCCTATCACCTATTTGGGTTACATCACTGGGAATAACCGTGTTTTTGCATCCTGCAATAAGAGTATTAGTTGCTGTCTCAATAATTGCATTGCAATTGTTCCTACTGTCATACACTTTGTTGTTGACATTTACGACAATAGAACTGATTCCAGAACAGAAAGAAGAAATGCCACGCTCTATGCGATTGACACTTTCGGGAATATTTATATTGGGGAGTAATCCACAATCGATGAATGCGAACTTTCCGATACTGGTAACACTATCTGGAATGTCAATACCTTTGAGCATACTACAATTATAGAAAGCATACTCTCCAATGCTGGCGACGCTATTCGGAATGTCTATATTTTGTAGCGAGGTGCAATGAGCGAATGCCGAATCACCAATACGGGTAACACTATTTGGAACATCTATGCTTTGTAGCGACCTGCATGATTGGAATGTGCATTTCTCGATACGTATGACACTATTGGGGATGTCTATGCTTTCAAGTGATTCGCAGCTATTGAATGCTAATCCACCGATGCTAGTTACGCTGTTTGGAATATCAATGCTATTGAGCGATTTGCAACCTTTAAATGCGGCTTCTCCAATGGATGTGACACTATTGGGGATGTCTATGCTTTCAAGTGATTCGCAGCTATTGAATGCAAATCCGCCGATGATAGTTACACTGTTTGGGATATCAATGCTATTGAGAGATTTGCAACATTGAAATGCACATTCTCCGATGGATGTGACACTATTGGGGATGTCAATGCTTTCAATTGATTCGCAGCTATCGAATGCAAATCTCTCGATGATAGTTACACTGTTTGGAACATCAATGCTATTGAGCGATTTACAACCTTGAAATGCGGCTACTCCAATGGATTTGACACTATTGGAAATGTCTAGGCTTTCAAGTGATTCGCAGTTTTTGAATGCAAATCTCTCGATGTTAGTTATGCTGTTTGGAATATCAATGCTATTGAGCGATTTGCAACCTTCAAATGCGGCTTCTCCAATGGATGTGACACTATTGGGGATGTCTATGCTTTGGAGTGAAGTGCAGCCCCTAAAGGCCTTCATTCCTATTTCGGTGACACTGTCGGGTATATTGATGCTTTGAAGTGAAGTGCAGCCCCTAAAGGCCTCCATTCCTATTTCGGTGACGCTGTCGGGTATATTAATGCTTTGGAGTGAAGTGCAGCCTTTAAAGGCATCCGACACTATTTCGGTGACGCTGTCGGGTATATTGATGCTTTGGAGTGAAGTGCAGCCCTCAAAGGCTCCCCACCATATTTTAGTGACACTGTCGGGTATATTGATGCTTTGAAGTGAAGTGCAGCCCCTAAAGGCCT
>CAMZFW010000089.1 GCA_947306225.1 uncultured Bacteroidales bacterium | reverse complement strand
ACCAGCTGTGCCTCTTCTGGTAAAAAATCAGTCCTAAATCAAACTAGAGCGAAAGCTAATCCAATAACATTTTATGAATATGAAGTAAAAATGAGCAAAAGTACATCAATGAGGAGAAAAAGTGTCTGGCTAACGGAGATATAACTCAAAATAGTCGCCGGTTACTGAATAAGTATCGTGAGCTGCTCGGCGTTAGAGAATCCAATACCGCTAAGTTGGAGGTATTAGTCGCTACTCCTCTGCAACTGACCGATGAAGAGAAAGAATACATAGAAGACTACCACGAGGTCTGTGGGGCAAGCCACCTCTCCGATAAAGAACGACATATGCTCAACTGCCTCCGTGATATGCTGGGAATATAAGAAAAACAATCAAATTACAATAGAAGCTCCCTAAACCTTTGGAACCAGAGGCCAAGGAATCTGTCATCCACAATGTACCCATCGGCTTGTCGGTATACCATTCATTGCCTTTATATACATTGTCATAAATAAAGATTCATCAGGCCAAATCATAGACGAATTCAATCCTTCAAAAGTGTCCATATCTCACAAAAAAATCGAGTTGTGGACGCTTTTGTTGTTTTATTTTTGTCCATATTATTGTTACATCTGTGTTTATCAGTTCAATAAAGCAGGCTGAAGTCCACAACGGGATGGCTGTTTCGTGGCCATACTCTATATCATCTTTCTCAATATGGCTGTTGTGAACATCCGCTATCTGTTTCGCGCCTTTCTTGTCGGCATACCATTCGTGCCCTTATACCATGAATTAATTCACGAATGATTCGTGTACAATTTGTGGTAATTCATGTTTTTCTTCAGAGGAAAGAAACACTTTTTTGTAGAAATCTCAAAATGTTTTTGTCTAAAATACGTAGAAATCTCAAAATGTTTTTGCGGAATTCATGTAATTTCCTCACAATTTTAGGGTGTGAGAGTGCAGAATTACACAATATGCACTAAAAATAGTGCACGCGGTGTTGCCTTATTGCAACTATTTTGGAAAACTGATTGCTTCACTTTTGGCTAAAGTGTATAAAGACAACTTCTATATTATTATTTTCGAACACGAATCGCACGAATGTGACGAATTTATTTTTTGAATCTTCATGCAAGCATGAGAACGAAAAAAACGAATTTATAGAAGCCCACTATAGAGAAATGCTGCAAGATAGTTTGGAGTACTATATGCAGCGTTTCTTCAGCGGAAAGAGAGGGATTCGAACCCCCGGACCCTCGCAGGTCAACGGTTTTCAAGACCGCCGCATTCGACCGCTCTGCCATCTTTCCGATTGATATATACGCCTTTGTGCAGATGACGCTGTCTGCGTTGAAAGTGCAAAGATAAGCATTTTTTTTGAATTGAAAAATTGAAAATAGAAAATTTGATTTCGTTAATTCGTTAATGTGTTAATTCGTTAATCAAAAAGGCTAGCACATTCACACATTAACACACTCTCTCTAATTCTTGATTAATAGAACCCGCCATTTGATTTTTTTTCGTTCTAATATAACAAATGACTGATTTTTCCCAACGTTCTCAAATGTCGCGTCCTTTCAGGACGCTGAGTAGTATGGTTATCCCTGCCCCCACACTGCGAAACCTAACGGTTTCTTGTATGGGGTTATTAAGATTCAGCATCTTCGATGCTGTTGAAAAATCAGTCAAATATAGCATAAGAGCCATTTTTTTTGAGACCCTGAGGCATGGGTACTTTGCTCCCTGACGTTTTTTTGAATTGAAAATTGAAAATTTGGCTGCCGCGTTTTCACTTTTCACTTTTCACCTTTCATTTTAAACCCTTAACCCCTTTTAATCATATCAACGTATCAACATATGTTAAATTCATAAAGAAAAAGGGGAGAAGTGGATTATTTTTCGTATATTTGCAATCTGTATATCATGCCCTTTTGAAGTTTAACGTTTATATATATATTTATTAATGAAGAAGTTTTGGATATGGCTAGTGAAGTTGTGCGGATGGAAGTTTGAGATTCCCACTGTGGCGGAGCGCCCCGAACTGTGGCATTGTGTGGTAGCTGTGGCTCCGCATACCAGTATTGCCGACTTCTTCGTGGGGGCGGCGGTGTTGTTTGCAGCGGGGGTGAAGCCGAGGATTTTTATCAAGAAAGAGTTTTTTAATTTTATCACCAATCCGATCCTGAAAGGGATTGGTGCGGTGCCAGTGGACCGTGGCAATAGGCACAATAACTTGGTGCAGCGTGCTGTAGAGGTGCTGAAAGAGTGTGACGATGCATGTGTGGTAATCACACCCGAGGGGACGCGCAAAGCGGTGAAACGCTTCAAGCGTGGCTTTTACGAGATAGCCACGCAGGCAGAGGTGCCGATTATGTTGGGCTTCATGGACTTTAAGGCCAAGCGGGCAGGCTACGGGCCTACGATTGTGCCGAGCGGTGACTATGATGCCGATGTGGCAAAGATGCTTGAGTTTTTCTCCCCCATGCATGCCAAGAACCCCAAGGGTTGGTACTGGGCGGGCAAATAATTGAGAATTAATAATTGAAAGAATTCGTTAATCAAACAAGACTAACACATTCACACATTTACGAATTAACACATTCAGATGATATGATTAGAAGAATTTTTGTTGAAAAAAAGCCTGAGTTTGCCATTGCGGCGAAGGAGCTAAAGGATGAGATGGCAGCGTATTTGGGCATATCGGCAGATACGGTGCGTGCCTTGGTGCGCTACGATATTGAGAATGTCTCAGACGAGACGTATGAGAAGGCCAAGGTGACGGTGTTCTCCGAGCCTCCGGTGGATGATGTCTACGAAGAGGAGTTTCCGCATGAGGAGACTGACTTTGTCTTCACGGTGGAGTATCTGCCTGGTCAGTTCGACCAACGCGCCGACAGTGCGGAGCAGTGCGTGCGCCTGCTCAATGCAGCCGAGCAGCCTATCATCCGTTCCGCTACCACCTATGTGGTCGGCGGTACCCTCACCGACGAGCAGCGCGAAGCATTGGTAAAACATTGTGTGAACCCGGTAGACAGTCGCGTCGCCGCCACCGAGAAGCCCGAGACATTGGCAGAGCACTACGACGAGCCTGCCGATGTGGCCATATTGGAAGGTTTCAAGGATATGGCAGAAGAGCCTTTGCAGGAGCTGTATGGCTCGTTGGGGCTGGCAATGACGTTTGCCGACTTCCAGCATATACAGCGTTATTTCCACGACGATGAGAAGCGCGACCCCAGCATGACCGAGATACGGGTGCTGGACACCTATTGGAGCGACCACTGCCGCCATACTACCTTTGCCACGGAGCTGACCGACGTGCAGTTCGACGAGGGCTACTACCGTCCGCTGCTGGAAGAGGCATTCCAACGCTATCTTGCCGACCACAAGGAGCAATATGCCGGACGCGACGACAAGTATGTCTGCCTGATGGACATCGGCACCCTTGCCGCCAAGCGTATCCGCAAGATGGGTCTGCTGGACGACCAGGAGGTGAGCGACGAGATTAACGCCTGTAGCATCGTGGTGCCGGTGGTGATGGATGGCAGGCGTGAGGAGTGGCTTGTCAACTTTAAGAACGAGACTCACAACCACCCCACCGAGATTGAGCCTTTCGGCGGTGCTGCCACCTGTTTGGGCGGCTGCATCCGTGACCCGTTGAGCGGGCGCACATACGTGTATCAGGCGATGCGTGTGACAGGTGCCGCCGACCCCACTAAGCCACTTAGCGAAACCCTGCCCGGCAAGTTGCCTCAGCGCAAGATTGTCACCACTGCCGCCCACGGCTATAGCAGCTATGGCAACCAGATAGGCTTGGCGACAGGCTTGGTGAATGAGATATACCACCCCAACTATGTCGCCAAACGTATGGAGATTGGGGCTGTGATAGCGGCAGCACCGCGTCGGCAGGTGAAGCGGCTGAATAGCGACCCCGGCGATGTGGTGATACTGCTTGGCGGTAGAACCGGCCGCGACGGATGCGGTGGCGCGACGGGTGCCTCTAAAGCCCACAACACCGCCTCGCTGACCACCTGCGGTGCCGAGGTGCAGAAGGGTAATGCCCCAACAGAACGTAAGATACAGCGGCTGTTCCGCCGTGAGGAGGTATCGTCGCTGATAAAGAAGTGCAACGACTTTGGTGCCGGCGGCGTGAGTGTGGCCATCGGTGAGCTGGCCGACGGCCTGCTCATCAATCTGGACAAGGTGCCGAAGAAATATGCTGGTCTCGACGGTACGGAGCTTGCTATCAGCGAGAGCCAGGAACGCATGGCCGTGGTGGTCGACCCCAAGGATGTCGACCAGATGCTGCAGTATGCCGACGAAGAAAACCTGGAGGCCGTGGTGGTCGCCACCGTCACCGAGGAGCCCCGCATGGTCATCACATGGCGTGGCAAGGAGGTGGTGAACCTCAGCCGCCGCTTCATCGACACCAATGGTGCCCACCAAGAGACCGCTGTCAGAGTGAAGCTGCCGGAGAATAATCAGAATAATCCGACTACTTCGGCAGACGTGAAAGAACGTTGGCTGCAGAACTTGTCGGACCTCAATGTCTGCTCCCAGAAGGGACTTGTGGAAATGTTCGACAGCACTGTCGGTGCAGGCAGCGTGGTGATGCCATACGGCGGCAAGACGCAGATGACACCCACGCAGAGCATGATAGGCGAGCTGCCCACGTTGACCGCCAAGTGCAGCACGGTGACTATTATGAGCTATGGCTTCGACCCCTATCTGAGTAGTTGGAGCCCCTTCCACGGAGCGGTGTATGCCGTGGTGGATTCTGTGGCAAAGGTGGCTGCCGCGGGTGGCGACGTGTCGAAAGTGCGTCTCACTTTTCAAGAATACTTTAAGAAACTGGGTCGCGACCCCTATCGTTGGGGACAGCCTTTTGCCGCGCTATTGGGTGCCTATGATGCCCAGATGGGGTTGCGGCTGCCCGCCATCGGTGGCAAGGACTCGATGAGCGGCACCTTCAACGACATCGACGTGCCTCCAACGTTGTGCAGCTTTGCCGTGGGCATCAGCGATATGAAACATGTGGTGACTCCCGAGTTGAAACAGTCTGGCAATTACCTCTATCTGTTGGAAGTCAAGCCAAACCAGATGGGTATGCCCAACTATCGTATGCTGTTGGCAATGTACAAGGCCTTGCATCAGGCGGTAGGCAAAGGTGCCGTTAAGTCGGCATACGCCGTGGGCTTCGGCGGCATTGCCGAGGCGGTGAGTAAGATGGCGTTTGGCAACAGGATGGGTGTCCGCTTCGATGGTAAATTCACTGCCGACGAGCTGTTTGAGAAGAAATATGGTGCCCTCGTTGTGGAAGTGGAGAATTGTGGCGAGCTGCCCGCTGTGGCGCGTAAGATTGGTCGTGTGACCGACGACGGCGTGTTTGAGGTGGCAGGCGAGCGCATCGCGATGGACGAGATGCTGCAAGCGTGGACTGGTCGACTGGAGGATGTCTTCCCCACCAAGAGCACGGCCGAGCCCGTTAGGTTGCAGAAGACCAGGCTCTATAGGGCTAAGGATGTGTATGTGTGCAAGCATAAGGTGGCCAAGCCTAAGGTGTTCATTCCCGCCTTCCCCGGCACCAACTGCGAGTACGACTCCGCCCGCGCCTTCCTGCGTGCGGGTGCCGAGGTGGAGACGCTCGTCTTCCGCAACCAGAATGCCAGCCAGATACGCGAGAGCGTCGAGGCGTTCGCCCGTGCCATTGCCTCCAGCCAGATGGTGATGATTCCCGGTGGCTTCTCGGCGGGCGACGAGCCAGAGGGCAGCGCCAAGTTTATCACCAGCGTGTTCCGCAACGCCCAGATTGCCGACGAGGTGATGCGTCTATTACATGAGCGCGACGGTCTGATGCTGGGCATCTGCAACGGCTTCCAAGCCTTGGTCAAGCTGGGTCTTGTACCATACGGCGAGATACGCCCGCAAAGTGTCGATTCGCCTACCTTGACGTTCAACACCATCGGCCGCCACCAGAGCATGATGGCATACACCAAAGTGGTCAGCAACCTGTCACCGTGGCTCCGTCAGGCAGAGTTGGGCAAGGACTATGTGGTGCCCATCTCGCATGGCGAGGGTCGCTTTGTGGCACCACAGGAGTGGCTCGACCGTCTTTTCGCCAATGGACAGGTGGCAACGCAGTATGTCGACCTCAACGGCAGCCCCACCATGCAGGAGCCTTACAATATGAACGGCTCGTATATGGCCATCGAAGGCATCACCAGTCCCGATGGTCGTGTGCTGGGCAAGATGGCACACAGCGAACGCCGTCGCGAAGGCACCTATCTCAACATCTATGGCGACCAAGACCAGCGCATCTTCGAGAGCGGCGTGGAATATTTCAAGTAAACCTAAGACAATACAAATATGAAAAAGATTCTTTTTACAACATTAGCTCTGCTATTTGCCGTATCGGCAACGGCATCTCCCGTAAGCCAGGCGCGTGCTTGGCAGGTGGCACTGGCTGCTTTCCAGATGCATAACATGGAGATGTCCGCCAAAGACAATGTCGTTCCGAATGATGTGGAGTCATGGTCATTACATCGTGTATCTGTCGATGGCATCGACAACCTTTATCTGTTTAACGTGACGGGTGTCGACTCACAGCGCAAGGTGGTTCAAGAAGGTTTTGTCGTGGTCAGTGGCGACGACATTGCGGCTCCGATATTGGCGTTCTCCACCGAAGGGACCCTCCTGTCGAGCAACATGCAGGTCGAAAACCCTGCTGTGTATGCCTACTTGCAGCGTTTCGGTCGCCAGATTGCCGCCGCCAAGGCAGAAGGCATGGTCGCCACAGCTGCCACCAAACAGAAATGGGCGCAGCTAGAGTCGGACGATGTGATAGATATCACTCGCGCTCGTATTGCCGCCAAGGGCGATTACCTCGACGACAACATCCCTCAGTTGTTGGGCAATATGATCTGGGGACAGGGCGATCCCTACAACAAACGTTGCCCAGGAGGGTCGGTCACAGGCTGTGTCGCCACCGCCTTCGGCATGATAATGAACTACTGGGACTATCCCGAGCACGGCTTTGGTATGCATGCCTATAATGGAGCCGACAATCCCGCGGCCTATCCCGATTGGACTTATGGCGAGCAATATGCCGACTTCGAGCATACCTACTACGACTGGGAGCACATGGAGGATTACGCCTTCGGCAACAGCCCCAGCGAGGTCGTGACGGCCATTTCCACGCTGCTGTATCATATTGGCGTGTCGTTGAATATGCGCTATTCTCCCTCTGGCAGCGGATGCTGGTCGTTGCCCGAATATGCCATGTTCGACACCAGTCTCCACCTATACGAGTCGGCCTCCACCATCGGTGCCGACTATCGCATACCCCGTCATTTTGGCTACAAGTACAGCTATGCCGGTATGCGCGACTCCATCGGCGACGACAGCCTTTGGCTCACCATGCTTTACACCAGCCTCGCCGAGGGAAAGCCCATCTACTATGCCGGATGGGCTGCTGCCGACAATGAGGCAGGCCATAGCGGCACGTCGGGGCATGGCTATATCATCGACGGCTACTTCTCCGATGCCATCGACACCAACTTCTTCCATATCAACTGGGGATGGAACGGCTCCGCCAATGGCTTCTTCAAACTGGATGCCATGCGCCCTCAGAACAACGACTTCACCCAGTGGCATGGTGCCATCATCGGCATCGAGCCCGACACCAGCTACCATGGCTACGACTACACCGGCATCCGTCCGCTTCTGGTCGACGATATCATAGTCCAAGGCAGGCAAGGCCACATCTCTGTCCGTAACGCGCAGGGTCGCCATGTTGCCGTCTTCGATGTCATGGGTCGCCTTGTTACCAACATCACACCCCACGACACTGAGTGGAACCTTGCCGTGCGTCCGGGGTTCTATGTCGTCAAGGTCGGCTACACCTCGGCTCCCGCAAAGAAGGTGGTTGTTTTTTAGTTAATTATTTTGTTATAACGTTATCTTTTAAACCCGATAATCCATTAACCCCCCATACAATATGACCCCCGCAATAAAAGACCTCCAGCCTGCCGCCGTATGGCGCTATTTTGGCGAATTAATGAATATTCCCCGTCCCTCGAAGCACGAGGCACAAGTCTCCGCCTATCTGCAAGACTTCGGTCGTCAGCACGGCTATGAAACTCTAGTCGACGAGGTGGGCAACGTGCTCATCCGCAAGCCTGCCTATCCCGGCTACGAGAATGCCCCCGGTGTCTGTCTTCAGGCACACATGGATATGGTCTGTGAGAAGAATGGCGACAAGCAGTTCGACTTCCTCACCCAGCCCATCGAAGCCTTTGTCGAAGACGGCTGGCTCGTCGGCGACGGTACCACCCTCGGTGCCGACGACGGCATTGGCGTAGCTGCCGCCCTCGCCATCCTCGACGATACGACAATCCAGCATGGTCCCCTCGAGTGCCTCTTCACCGTCGACGAGGAAACAGGCCTCACCGGTGCCGCCAACCTCCATACCGATTGGCTGCAGAGCAGTATCCTCCTCAACTTCGACGACGAGGATGAGGGCGAGTACTGCATCGGCTGCGCCGGCGGCATCGACACCACCGTTGCCATCGACTACACCACCCGTCCCGTCCCCGCAGGCGAAGCCTCCTACCGCATCATGGTCTCAGGTCTGCAGGGCGGCCACAGCGGCGACGACATCAACCGTGGCCGTGGTTGTGCCATCAAAATCCTCAACCGCATACTTTGGAACGCCACCGAGCAGTGCAAGATAGACCTTGCCCGTATCGACGGCGGCAACCTCCGCAACGCCATCGCCCGCGAGGCATGGGCCGACATTGTCGTGGCTTTCGACCACGAAGAGGAGTTCAAGAAGATGGTGGACTGCTTTGCCCGTAACATCCGGTTCGAGTTCCGCACCACCGAGCCCAGTCTACAGATCGAGCTGCTCCCCATCGACCAGCCCACCTGTCTCATCGACCGCCAGACCCAGTACAACCTCCTCAACGCCCTCTTTGCCTGCGCCCATGGCGTGCTGGCCATGAGTCGCGAGATTGAGAACTTCGTCGAGACCTCCACCAACCTCGCCTCCGTCAAGATGGACGACCGCCAGATACACATCGCCACCTCCCAGCGCAGCTCGGTCGAGAGTGCCAAACGTGCCGCCGCGCAGAAGATTGAGGCCACCTTCCGCATGATAGGTGCCCACGTCAGCCACGGTGATGGCTATCCCGGCTGGACCCCCAACCCCGACAGCCGCGTGCTACAGGTAGGTGTCGACACCTACCGCCGTCTCTATGGTCGCGAACCCATCGTCCGCGCCATCCATGCGGGTCTCGAGTGCGGTCTCATCGGCGAGAAGTACCCCAAGATGGACATGATAAGCTACGGCCCCACCCTACGTGGTGTCCATGCTCCGGGCGAGAAAATCGAGGTCAAGACCGTCGAAATGTTTTGGAACCTCACCCTCGAAATACTCAAGGCTTTAAAGGTTGATTGTTAGAATCTTTTAAGGAGACTTCTATTAATCACCCCATCGGGGTGAGATGTGAATAACGCCGTACGCAGTGCGGTGATTATCTAAGGAAATCAGATGCGTCCCGATAGATGAAGAAGTGCCAGTGGCACTTCGATAACGGAGTAAAACGAAGTGAAGAACAAATCGGCATGAAAACAAATAAATAGAATCCCTCTTAATTCTCAATTTTCAACTCTCAATTCTCAATTAAAAATGATTGGAATCCTAGGAAGCGGCTCATGGGCGACGGCAATCGTCAAGATACTGCTCGAACAGCAAGGCGAGCAGGTCTGTTGGTACGTGCGCGAACATGAAATACGGCGCAGTCTTGCCAACCATGGCCGCAACTACCGTTACTTGGGCGAGGTGGCTTTCGACCCTTCGCGCCTCGTCCTCTGTCGCACGGCACAGCAGGTCGTCGAGCAGTGCGACACCGTCTATCTCGTCATCCCCACCGCCTTTCTGCACGGTGTGCTGCAGACTGTCGATGTCGACCGGCTGCGCCAATGCAACTTGGTGTCGGGCATCAAGGGCTTCATTCCCGAAACCGACGAGATAGTCACCGACTATCTCCAACACTGCTACCAGATACCCTCGCAGCAGCTCGCCATCATCAGCGGCCCCACCCATGCCGAAGAGGTGGCACGCGAGCGTCTCACCTTCATCACCGCTGCCTCCACCAACCCCGACCTTGCCGACCGCGTCCGCCAGCAGATACGCTGCCGCTATACCAATGTCGCCGTCTCCAACGACGTTCGGGGCATACAGTATGCCACCGCATTGAAGAACATCTATGCCGTTGCTGCTGGTATCGTCACTGGCATGGGCTATGGCGACAACCTCCTTGCCGTCATGGTCAGCAATGCCATCGTCGAGATGAAAAACTTCCTCACCACCCTGTTGCCTTCCAACCAACTCACCATGCAGACCCCCCAGCAGGTGATACCCTACGTGGGCGACCTACTAGTAACCTGCTACTCCCAGTTCAGCCGCAACCGCACCTTCGGCACCATGATAGGCCGAGGCTACAGCGTCAAGAGTGCGCAGCTCGAAATGAGCATGATAGCCGAGGGCTATTATGCCGTCCGCAGTTTGGAGAAGATACGCACCTCGCTCAACCTCGAGATGGTCGTGGCGCAGTCGGTCTACCAAGTCCTCTACCAAAACGCCAAGCCCGAAGTCCTCATCCGCGCCTGGAAGATATACAAAGGATAAGTAAATACAACTTTCAACTTTCAATTTTCAACTTTCAATTTTCAACTTTCAATTTTCAACTTTCAATTTTCAATTTTCAATTTTCAA
>CAMZFW010000088.1 GCA_947306225.1 uncultured Bacteroidales bacterium | reverse complement strand
TATTGTCCCAGTCGAACGAGGCAGACTTGTCTTCCACGGGTTTCTGCTTGCAGCCAGCCAATGCTAATAATGAGGCTAACGTAATAAAAATGAATCTGTTTCTCATCTTGTTGTTTTATTGAATGACGATGCGAAGATACACTTTTTTTTGCTTACGGCGAGAATAAGAACATTGTTCCACACCGATACTTTTTATCTTACTCTTGTGTTGCTTAATCTGTTAAACATTACTTCGACATTATATCAACATTAGTTTAACACCATATAAGTGTTGAAATAGTGTCGAAGTAGTGTTGAAATAGTGTTGATATGTTGGGGCTATTAGGACAACTGAAAAAACTGAACTTGGATGACTGATTGGGAATAAAAAAACAGGGGTCGCATTTGCGACCCCTGCTTTCTAGTATGATAACTTGATGTGTCAGATGATGTTACTTGTCGGCCTCGTAGATGAGCAGTTGGCCTTCGGGGGTGTAGAAGAACAGCAGCGGGTCTTTGTCGCGCTTCTTCATTATCCAGCAGCCGCCGTTCTCTGGGTCAATCTGCATCTTGCAGTATTTGCGGCTTACCTGCTGTTCGGCCAGTAGCTTGTCGTTCTTGTCATAGATTTGCAGATAGGTGTGGCCGTCGGGGTCATTGATGAGGGCGTACATGTAGTCGCCACTGATAGCGTAGGTGATGAGGTCGACATTGTAGGTGGATCTGGCGTACTCTCTCACAACCACTACGTCGGTAACGTGATAGTCATACCAGTAGTTGTTGCAGTAGAACCAGAATCCGGGCCAGAACCAAGGACGAGGGGGGAATGGATCCCAGTAGAGTCTGTGGCAATGTACCATGTGGTGATGGCAGGGGTGCATGAAGTAGGGTGCGGGATGCATCGGACGGTGCGAAGGGGGCATGTGGCCACCGGGGTTGCCTGGGTGGGCATATCCACCATTGGGGGTGGGGGCTACACCGTGAGGTCGGCCGCCACCAACGTTGCTGCCCGCGGGGTTGTCGCCACGACGACCATCGCCACGAACGGCACCGCCTGTGCCATGTCCGCCGTCGCGCATGGCTGCGTTATTGCGGCTGCGGATTTGGGAGGGAACGCTTCCCGTACGAGACGGGTGGCTGCTGCCGCGTGATACTGAGGAACTGCCTTCAGAGCGACCGCCAAAGGTGGACGATGAAGAGCGGGAACCTGAAAAAGACGATGACGAACTGCTCCGCATGCTGCTGCTTACATTAGGTGAGCTGATGCTTGAGCTGCTGCGGCTGCCAGAGTAGCTCGAACTGCTACGGCTTCCCGAATAGCTCGAACTGCTGCTACGGCTTCCGGAATAGCTGCTGCCACTACTGCTGCGGCTGCTTGAGAAACCGCCGCCGCCACCGCGGCTGCTGCTGACACTTCCACTGCTGTGGCCACCACCACCGCCACTACGGCCACCACCGCCGCCACGTTGAGCATAAACGGGGGTCACTGCCAGGGCGACACCTAAAAGGGCGATGCTAAACAAACGAGACATTTTCATTTTATAACTCCTTTCTTTTTTATTTATTTTCTTGTTTTTCTTTGGCTGACTTGTGTCTGCCTTTTTTCACGATGCAAAAGTACTATCATTTTTTTAGGAAAAACCCCATTTTGCAGCCTAATTTTCCCGTAAAAACACAACACGCTATTTGTTAATGCGTTGCGATGGGTTGGCAAAGGCCGATAATTGGTGTTGTGAGGTGGCTGTAGGGTTGTTTTCTTTTCGTTGTAGTCACGTTTTGCGATTTATCAGCATTTGGCAGTTAGGACAGTCGAATGTGAGGGCAAACTGGTTGCGGCTGTTGCGCAGGTAAAGGTTGCCTTGATAGGCTTCGGGGTTGTCAACACGCCACTTGCGTCGCTCTGTCTTTAGGCAGCAGCCTAGTTCGTAACGCAGGCAGTATTTGGTTGTCATAAGTGCCTTGCCTTGATAGTCAAGGCTTTTTTCCAGTCCGTATTCTGCCGTGTTGGCTCCATGACGTATGTAGAATTGGCGGCTCTGCTCGTTGATGACATTGGCATGGTAGTCGACAGTGGGTTCAAAGTAGGGTGTTGTGTTTTGTCGGCGTTCGTCGAGCGAGGGACTAGTGCCGCGATGTGCCAGATGTTGTATCACACGCACTTCTTGTAGCTGTGCCACGGCTTGGCGGCGCAGTTCGTTGAGGGTGGAGGCAGGGAGGAAGTAGGGTTGCTGACAATCGATGTTGATGTGGGTGGCACTGAAAATAGTGTCACCCAGCTTGGAGAGCTGCCGCTGTGTCAGTTCTATGGATTTGACTGGGTTTTGTGCACGCTCTTTGATGCAAGCAATAGAGGCCGAGGCTTGGCAGCTGTCGCTGTCGGTGAGTCGCAGACACAGACCGTCGTCGGTGTCGTTGAGTTCCATTTGGATATCTATCTTCCTACTGCTGGTGTTGCCTTGCAGCAGACGCTCAAAGGCTTGGTCGTTGTTGCGCCAAATAGAGGTGCCCACCTTTAGAGATGTAGGCATTCGGTTAGGAAATACGGTGGTGCGTTCCACTCGGTTGACGAGGAATCCCTCCCATGTGCCTTGGCTGTTCATAAAGCAGAGCCCGTCGCCGGCGGTGAGCGGTTCGCGACTGTCGATAGTGATGCTGTTGCGCTCAATGCGTTTGACGGTGCCAATACGCTTGCCGATGGACTTCTGTGTGCTGAGGGTTGCCATGGGTTGGCGTTTCTCTAAGAAGTAGTCGGTAAAGCCTCGGTTGAAGGTTTTTTCGAGGTCGGGAACAAAATGAAACTCGCAGTGGCCGGAGGATGATTGTGTATGTTCGGTACCTTCAATAATGTCGTCGAGCAGGCGGCGATAGTATGCGGTGACGTTCTTGACATAGCCGAGGTCTTTGAGGCGGCCTTCGATTTTGAACGAGGTGATGCCTGCATCAACCATCTGTCGCAGGTGCTGAGCGGCGGAGAAGTCTTTGAGCGAAAGCAGGTGTTCGTTGTGGCGTAGGAGGGTACCCTGTTCGTTGCATAGGTCATAAGCGGAGCGGCAGGGTTGTGAGCAGCAGCCTCGGTTGCCACTGCGGCCATTGAGGTATTGGCTCATATAGCACTGCCCGCTATAGGAGACACATAGTGCACCTTGAATGAATGCCTCGAGGTCGGCATGGGTGTGCCGGCGTATCTCCTCCATCTGTTGCAGCGAGGTCTCGCGTGCCAAGATGATGCGGCTGAAACCCACTTTCTCAAGAAACTGTATGCGTGGCAGGCTGGCATTATGGGTCTGAGTGCTGGCGTGCAGTTCGATAGGAGGGAGGTCGCACTCGAGCAGTCCTAGGTCTTGGATAATGGCAGCGTCTACGCCTGCATTGTAGAGCTGGTGCAGCATGGCGACGGCGTCATCAACCTCGTTGTCGAAGAGTAGTGTGTTGACAGTGGCAAATACCTTGGCGTGGTAGAGGTGGGCGTAGTGTGTCAGCGATTCGATGTCCTTGATGCTGTTGCCAGCGGCAGTGCGCGCTCCAAAGGCGGGTGCGCCGATATAGACGGCATCGGCACCGTGGTTGACGGCCTCGCGACCTTGTTCAAGGTTCTTGGCAGGTGACAGCAGTTCTAATTGCATGGTGGTTATTCTATTCTAAATTGGTGGAGGATGGGTGAGCGCGACATGTCGTTGGGGTTGGTACCGGGCATGTCTTGTGGGACGGCTACGCCGAGGCTGTCGAAATGGTGTTGCCAATAGGCAGGCAGGGTGCCATCTGAGGCGTAGAAGTTCATGGGCTTGGAGGGGAAGAGACGATGCCCCTTTTGGTCGAAGAAGCATTCTTGCACCAATTCGCTGCAGTAGAGCCGTCCATTGTCGGGCAGGAAATAGGGGTCGTAGGGTAGTCCGATGAAGGAGTGCATACGCTCTAGGAGTGCTGCTGTGTCGTAGGGAACATCGACAGAATAGTATTCTGCTATGCTGACGAAATAGTAGCCTGCATTGGTGTCAAGAACCGAAAGGATAAAGTCGAGTAAGGGCCGGCGTGCCACCCCTAGAGCGGGCGTGGCATCAATAACATAGACCCCGCTGTCGGTGCATTCGGTAATAGCCACATGTGTAAAGGCGGGTTTGAGTGAGTCCCATTCGGTGGAAGACTGGATGGCGCTACCCATGCCAGTGGTGTCGTATATGAAGATGAGGTTGCCTGTTTCATAGTCGCACAAGGCAAAAAATTGACTGACGGGAGGTAGTGGTGGGTACTGTTGTCGGCATGAGGCAAGTGACAACATGAGGCATAGTGCAAATATAAAGTAGTGTAGGTGTCTCATTCTATGATATTTTTAACAGTGCGTCACGAATCTCATTCTCGTCAACGGCAAGGTCGATGACGGGGGCACCCAGTTCTTGCAGTAGCACGCAACGTATCTCACCATCGGCGTTCTTCTTGTCTTGGCGCATATAGGTCAGTATCTCTTCGGTCTCCTTCAGGCTGTAGTGTGGCAGTTCGACCATTTTGCTCGCCACGTTGCGGTAGTTGTCTAAAATAGCCTGTGGCAGCCCCAACTTCCTGACAGACAAATATAGGGCGCATATCATCCCAACTCCCACTGCCTCACCATGTGTGAATGGGTTCCCTATTTGGTGGCTGTGTGCCTCGATGCCATGTCCGAAGGTGTGCCCTAGGTTGAGTATATGGCGTATGCCTTTGTCCTTGGGGTCTTTCTTCACCACGGCATCCTTGATTTCGGCACAGCGGGCAATCATGTCGGGCTGTATTTCCAAATTGCCGCCCAACAGCATGTCGCACAGGTGGTGGTACTGCTCTGGGTCGCCAATCATAAAGGTCTTGAGCATCTCAAAGGTTCCGCTAAAGAGCTCTTTGTCGGGCAGTGTGTCAAGAAAGGTGGGCTCAATGCAGACGATGTCGGGTGCGTTGAAGAAGCCTATCTGGTTCTTGTATCCGTCGAGGTTGAGGGCCGTCTTTCCCCCGATGGCGGCATCTATCATGCCGATGAGGGTGGTGGGGATGTTGATATAGCGTATACCGCGCTTATACCCAGAGGCTACAAAGCCTCCTAAGTCACTCACACAGCCACCTCCTAGGTTCACAAGCACGCTGTCGCGGTCGGCTCCACTTTCGAGCAATGTCTCCCACAGCTGGGTGGCAATGGCTATGTCCTTGCACTCTTCGCCGATGGGCACTTCCATGAATTCGGCTTCTTGCAGCGGTACCACTTTCGACACTAGCCGTGCCAGACAATGATTGTATGTGTTCTCGTCGACAAGGATGAAGTAGCGTGCGTTCTGGTAGGCTTTGCCTGCCAATGTGCGGCTGAGTCGACTGAGGGATGACAGGTGAGAGGGAAGTATGGTCATAGTTTGACAAGTAATTGTGTGGTGGTGCGTGAGCGTTGCTGCAACAGTATTGGGCGGCCAGCAACGATGGTGTCAATAATCTGCTGTGTGTAGTAGCGTATGGTGATGAGCTGCAACCCACGGTTGTAACGCAGTAAGAATTGGGATGCAAGACGCTGGCGTAGCTGTTCGAGTAGCAGTTCGTTGTCGTCGATGCAGAGTGAAAAGCTAAGGGCAGAATTCTGCATAAGGTTGACGCGGATGTTCAGCTCGGCAAGGGCGGCAAAGATAGTCTGCAGATTGTCCTCGGCTATGAAACTGAAATCCTTGGGCAGCACCGACAGCAGCGTCTGGTTATTCTTAAAAATGTAGAGAGGGGTCAATGGCTTTATTGTCTCGAACGGCCCGATCACCGAACCATCTGTCTCCGGGGTTACAAACGATTTGATATGCAGGCGTATATTCTTGTTCTGGATGGGCTTGACAGTCTTGGGATGGATGACGCTGGCACCATAGTAGGCTAGCTCAATGGCTTCGTTGTATGGTATTTGCTCTATCTTGACGGTGTCGGGGAAGTATTTCGGGTCGGCATTCAGGAATCCTGGCACATCCTTCCAAATGGTCATGCTCTCGGCATCAAGGCAGTAGGAGAGTATGGCTGCACTGTAGTCGCTGCCCTCGCGTCCTAGCGTGGTGGTGTGTCCGTCGGAGGTGCCAGCGATGAATCCTTGTGTGACATACATCATGCAATCAGTCTCTTGGAACACCTTGCTTGCCTCTTTGGTAGCGTCAAAGTCTACTATTCCTTCACGATAGTGGTTATTGGTGCGAACCACTTGGCGGATGTCCACCCACTTGTTTTCCAATCCCGTGCTACGAAGGTAGTGACTGACGATGATAGTGGAGATGAGTTCGCCATAGCATACCGTCTGGTCGTAGTCGAAATTGTAACTAGTCGCAGGCTGTGCCGTTTCTTCCTGCAGTTGTGCAAATAAGTGGTCAAAGTCTTTGTATACATCGTGCTCTGCATCAGGAAACAACCCTTGGATGATTTGCATGTGGTAGCTGCGCACCTGCTCCAGCAGTGCCGGATGCTCCTCGGCGGGACGCACACCGGGTACCAACTGTTCTAGCATGTTGGTGGTCTTGCCCATGGCAGAAACAACCACCACAAGCGGTTCGCCCTTGTGCGCACCCACTATCTCTGCCATGTTGCGCACTGCCGCAGTGCTGTTGACGGATGCTCCGCCGAATTTAAAAACTTTCATTATCGTTTGATTGTTTGATTGCTTGATTGTTTGGCGCGTCAGCCGTCCCCTCTTTAGAGGGGTGGCCGTAAGGCCGGGGTATGTATAGCCAACATGTACGCATTCAAGCAATAATATACTATCTTCTCAGCACGCGTTCCATGTCGCGGCGTGTGTCCTTCTCCTTGATGCTCTCGCGCTTGTCGTAGAATTTTTTACCTTTTGCCAGTGAGATGAGCAGTTTGGCTCTCCCTTGTGGGTTGACGAAGAGCTTTACGGGTATGATAGTGAAGCCGCGTTCCTTTATCTTGTTCTGTAATTTGTGCAGCTCGCGTTTGTTCAACAGCAGCTTGCGGTCGCGCTTGGCGGCGTGGTTGAGATAGGAGCCAAAGCGGTATTCCGATATATGCATCTGTCTTACAAACAGCTCGTTGCCAATGAACACGCAGTACGCGTCGGTTAGGTTTGCCTTTCCGTCGCGGATAGACTTTATCTCGGTGCCCGTCAGCACGATGCCTGCGGTATAGTCGTCGAGCAGGAAGTACTCGTACTCTGCCCGTTTGTTCTTGATTTCTATGATGTTTTTCTCTTCCATTGTATGCTATTTGATGGAATGTGCCTTTTTGAGTGCTCGGATACGCTCGGCGGCGGCATGGATGTCTTTGGCTTTCAGCTCGCCGTTCTCAACCATCTGAGTGATGGCCTCCACGGCGTGCGGTACTAATTCTGGGTCGTAGGTGCCACCACCATTGTTCGACAGGCAGAGCATGTCGCAACCCGCCAGAATAGCCATCTTCAATGCCTCTTCCAGTCCGTAGTGCTTGGTGATAGCTCCCATGGCGAGGTCGTCGGTGACTACCACGCCATTGAAACCAAGTTCGTTGCGTAACTTCTCCCTGACTACCAAAGGCGATAGCGAGGCAGGGAGGTCGCCACCCAGTTGCTGGTTGATGACGTGGGCAACCATTATCATCTCAACACCACCCCCCTCAATCAGTTCCCGATAAGGCTTGAGTTCGCTCTCCTGCCAGGTCTTGGTCACATCGACAAGCCCTGCATGGGTGTCGCCCGTGGCACTGCCGTGTCCGGGGAAGTGCTTGAGGCACGATATAATACCTTGCTTAGATTGCACATCAATCCAATGACGAGCGTAGCGGGCAACGAGTGTGGGGTCGCTCGAGAAGCTGCGTCCCAATTTGCCGATGATGGGACAGTTGGGGTTGGTGTTCACGTCCACGCAGGGGGCAAAGTTGAGGTTGATGCCTGCTGCACTTAGCTCTTGGGCTATTACGAGAGCATTCTCCACCACGCTTTTCTCGCCTGCTTGTGCCGATGCCTGTGCGCTGAGTGTCTTGGGGAATCCGTCCTGAGTGCGTAGTCGCGTCACGTTGCCGCCCTCCTGGTCGACACCGATGAGCAGGTGCCCTTTGGCATATTTCTGTAGGTCGTTACAGAGTTCCTTCACTTGATTGGGGGAGGAGATGTTGCGGTGGCGTGTGCCCGTCGGGGCATCGTATTCAAATAGGATGACGTTGCCCACATGGTATTCTGTGATATCGCGCACAATATGGCTGTTCTCGTTGATGGTGGTGCCTCTGAAGCCTATCAGTAGCATCTCGCCGATGTCTTGCTGCAGTTGGTCGCGTTCGGTGAGGGCGACCTTGGGGGAGGCTGGCTTGGCTTGGTCTGTCACATTCTGGCCGCAGGCTGTGGTGCCGATGGTCATAAAGAGTGCTAGAATGATGTTGATTTGTTTTTTCATAGTCTTAGTCAAAAGGTATTCTGTTCACTATAGAACGTCCGAGGGTTATCTCGTCGGCATATTCCAAGTTGTCGCCGATGGCAATACCTCGGGCAATGGTGGTCACTTTCACTCCGAGGGGTCGCAATTGCTTGTTCAGGTAGTAGTTAGTGGTGTCACCCTCCATGGTGGTGGGGAGGGCCAAGATGACTTCCTCCACAGGCGCCGGATGTCCCTGTTGTATGCGGTGTAGGAGCGACTCGATGTTCAGGTCGCGGATGCCGACGCCGTCGATAGGGGAGATGACGCCGCCCAGCACGTGGTACAGCCCGCGATACTGCTGCGTGTTCTCTATCGCCATCACGTCCTGCACATTCTCCACCACGCACACAATGCTTTGCACCCGCTTGGGACTGGCGCAGATAGGGCAGATGTCGGTATCGCTGATACAGTGGCAGATATGGCAGTAGTGTACGTCGGTGACTAGCTTGCGAATCGACTCCGACAAGTGTAGTGCTTCACTATCGGGCTGTTTCAGCAAGTGCAGCGCGAACCGCAGTGCGGAGCGTTTGCCCACTCCGGGCAGTGTGGAGAGTGCTTCGACGGCTTGTGATAGCGTGGTTGATGGCAGTTGCATTGACCTATTTTTATATTTGAAATTGCAAAAGTACGATTTTTTTTCGTATTTTTGCATTTTGTTTGACATAATTGTTAGCGACGGCCCCGATAGGCTAAACGCTAATCACTAAATGCTAAAGGATATATGAAGCATATAACCGATTTCACAATTGTTGGCCGCCAGCAGCTGGGCAGTCACTATTTCACCCTCACCTTGCGCCATCCCGGCCAACTGCCCCCCATCGAGGCGGGCCAGTTTGTGGAGGTGGAGGTGAGAGGTAGTCGTGAGGTGATGCTGCGCCGCCCCATCTCCATTCACGATGTCGATTACTCTGCCAACACGCTCTCGCTGCTCGTCCAAATTGTGGGCAACGGCACTCGACAGCTCGCCACACTTAACGGGGGCGACACACTCAATCTGATTTATCCGCTGGGACATGGATTCTCTGTCCTCGGCAACAATCCGTTGCTAGTGGGTGGCGGTGCTGGCATTGCACCATTGCTATATCTTGCCAAGTGCTATAACGACCGTGGCGTGCGTCCCACTATTCTGTTGGGTGGGCGTACCAAGGAACTGATACCCGTGCGCGAAGCCTTTGAGCCCTACGGCAAAGTGCTTTATGCCACTGAAGATGGCAGTTTGGGCGAGAAAGGTTTGGTCACACAGCACCCTCTCTTCACTGCCCCCTACGACCACATCTGCACCTGTGGCCCTACCCCCATGATGAAGGCGGTAGGCCGCTATGCTGTGGAGAAGGGCATCCCCTGCGAGGTGTCGCTCGAGAATATGATGGCATGTGGCATTGGTGCCTGCCTCTGCTGTGTCACCAACACTGTCGATGGTCACAAATGCGTCTGCAAAGAAGGTCCCGTGTTTGATGTGACCAAACTGGCCGGTTTTCTTGAAAACAAGTAGGCTATGAACCGCAAGAACAAGGTGAAATGGGGTCTGACGATGCTTGCCTCCCTGCTTTTTTGGGCTGTTTCTATTTGGATAGCAGTAGAAGAAAATACATGGAAAGCGTGGGCTTGGTTTGCCTTTTTCACCCTAGTGTTGCTATTGGCCTTTGTGAATTTTGCACGAGTGGTCATTGGTTCGCAGTCGGTCGTGTTCACCGACGAGAATCTTGTTATTATTGGTTTTTGGGGCAAAAAGACCCCTATTCCTTGGAACAGGATTGAGGACTTTGGCACTTGGCAAACAAGGTATCAAAATCAAATAAAGGTTTTTACCCGCGACACTGAGAAGGAGATTAAAGAGATGCCCACAGCATTCCGACGCTTCTTGGCACGAGTAGACTATGATTTTACGGGTGCTATATATTTTATCTTGGAAGACATGAGTGGTATGAATATGGAAGAGCTGCTTGAAAAATGCAATCAAGAGTTGAAAAAACATCAAAAAGGAAATAATGTAAGATGAAAAGCACTACACTCTCAACAACCTCGGAGAGGTTGAATCTCAATAACCCCACACAAGGGACGCAGTGTGGGGTCATGAATAGCACCAGATTCAGCGTCCCGAAGATGAAGAAGAGCCTGTGGCTCTTCGATAACGGAGTGTAACGAAGTGGAGAATAAAACGATAATTAGAAAGGTTGGCAAAAATCAGTCATACTTTATACAAGAGCGAATTAATAGACCCCCCAAAAAAAAGTTACATTTAAATATCATTTTTAGTATTAATTCTTAATTTTTAATTTCAATCGTGGTTAATTTGTCTACTAAAATTCACAATATCACGCTGAAGAATCCCGTGATGACCGCCTCCGGCACCTTCGGCTATGGCGAGGAGTTCGCCGACTTTATCGACCTCTCCCGTTTGGGCGGCATCATCGTCAAAGGCAC
>CAMZFW010000087.1 GCA_947306225.1 uncultured Bacteroidales bacterium | reverse complement strand
CATTAATTCAAATCCTTCTAGCACTGGTGATAGTCGGACTGGCAGTCTGGCTGTATATGAGCATCATGAAGCCGGTGAAGTTTGAGAATGAGTACACCAAGCGTCGCGACGCGTGCGCAGAGAAACTGAAGGCTATCCGCACTCTGGAGGATGCCTACAAAGTGACTTACGGCTGCTACACAGGCAGTTTCGACACACTGTTTGACCGTCTGCTGCATGAAGACAGCATGAAGGTGGTGAACAAGAATATCAACTACGACAGGATTCCCGAGGATGTGGATATCGACGAGATGACTGAGAACGATGCCATCAAGGCGGGCTATATCTCGCGCGTGGTGGAGTATGTGAACCCCATCGAGAACCTGCGTCAGAACAAGAAGTTCAATCTCACCGACGAGGAGATTGTGAACCTCCGCTATGTGCCTTATCCCCGCAACAAGAAGTACGACTTCGAGCTGCAGGCGGGCTACATTGAGAAGAGCGGCTACCAGATGCCGGTGTTCGAATGTCTGGTGAAGATGGAGGACCTTCTGTCGGACCTTGACCACCAGCTGGTGGTGAATAAGCTGGCTGAGCTGGAGCAGAACCACCGCTTCCATGGCTGGAAGGTTGGCGACATGACCCAGGCCATCACCGACGGTAATTTCGAATAGGATGGCTGGCCGCGTCACATCGATTATCACGACCGACAAGGCTGTTGCCACTGACGAAATAAGATTGTCCATTTGCCTCGGTGCAAATGGATTTTCTTTTTCGACGGCTACGGTAGGCCGGGAGCTGTTGGCGTTTGGCGAGGCGGAGTTTGACTTTCGACGCCCTATCGGCCAATTGCCACAGGCGCTGAAAGACTTTTTTGAGGCTAACGGCATCGCCACGTTTGGCTTCAAGGAGATGAGGCTGACGGTGCCGTCTGCACATTTCGTCTGGGTGCCCGAATCGCTATACGACGCAGGGCGCGACCGACAGTACTTGAAATTGGCATCCAAGCCCGACATGGGGCTTGGTGTCTATCACTCGTATAGCGGCTGCCTGAAATCGTACATGGTCTTTACCGCCCCTGCCGAGGTGGTGACAGCTTTCAAACTGGCGCTGCCCGGCATCGACGTGGTGTGTCAACATTCGGTGTTGGCAA
The DNA here is from genome assembly GCA_947306225.1 of uncultured Bacteroidales bacterium. Lineage (GTDB taxonomy): Bacteria > Bacteroidota > Bacteroidia > Bacteroidales > P3 > Colimorpha. The sequence continues at coordinate 9,824 of CAMZFW010000087.1, read as the reverse complement.
ACGAAAAGCTCATGCAACGTAGCGTGCGGCACCCCGTGGTGCTGATGCATGTCCGCGATGGGGCAGGGGACTATGAGGCTTTCTATAACGGAGGGCTTCTGCTGAGCAACAGTTTTGTTGCCGATGGCGATAATGAGCTGCTGTATCATGGCCTAGAGGTGATGAAGACGCTTCACATGGAGACTCCCGACATGGAGTTGATGATATGCGGAACGGTAGGAAGAGAGATATACGGACTCTTGCAGCATTATTTCCCCAATGTGACGCTCTACACTGGCGACCCATTTACCTTCGCTAATCCGGAGTTTCAGACATTCCCCAGCTACCGACATACTTTGCTTCTAGACTAATAATAAGAGGACTTCTATAAATTGAATAATATGGAGTTAAATAGGAAGTTAAATAGGAAGTTAAATGGGAAGTTAAATAGGACAAATGCTTGGTTGTCAACAGTATTGTCCATTTTAACTTCCACTTTAACTTCCATTTTAACTTCCATTTTTACCTTCTAATTTTGAATTAATAGAACCCACCATAATTGAAAACTTCGAAAATTGAAAACTTATTAAATTGAAAATTGAAAATTGAAAATTGGCTGACGCGTTCAAAACACTCAAACAATCAAGCAATCAAACAATCAAGCAATCATATTAAATTGAAAGTTGAAAATTGAAAATTGAAAATTGGCTGACGCGTTCAAAACACTCAAACATTCAAGCAATCAAACAATCAAGCAATCAATAACACATACTCCATGCGAATAATAGCCGGAACGCTTAGAGGTCGCAGACTCAACCCACCTGCCTCACTGCCTGTCCGCCCGACAACGGACATGGCTCGCGAAAGCCTGTTCAATATTCTGAATAACTATGTGGACTATGAAGAGTGTAGTGTGATGGACCTGTTTGCCGGCACGGGTGCTGTGACGTTGGAGTTCGTATCGCGCGGAGCCAAGGAGGTAACAGCTGTTGACATCAACGCCCAGTGCACTGACTTCATCAAATCAACAGCAGCCCAATTTGGCGTGAAAAACGTGCATGTGGTACGTGCCGACGTTTTCGACTTGCTGAAAAGGGCTTATAAGAAATTCGATATCGTATTTGCCGACCCTCCTTACGCAATAGAGAAACTCGCCAGCCTGCCCGACATGGTGTTCGAACACGATGTACTGACAGACGACGGCATTTTTGTGCTAGAGCATCCTCGGGAATATCAGTTCGACGAGCATCCTCATTTTTGGCAACACCGGCATTATGGCAAAGTGAACTTTACATTCTTTGCAAAAAGAGTTGAAAATTAAAAATTAAGAATTAAAAATTAAGAATTAAAATTTTGCGGCAGCCAACTTTTAATTTTTAATTTAACCTATAGAACTTATTAAACAATAAATAGAAATACTATGAAGGCTGTAGTTAGAACAAACTTTTCCTTTCCCAAACAGAAGAGCCTCTATGTGGGCAAAGTACGCGACGTGTACAATATCGACGATAAATATATGGCCATGGTGGTGAGCGACCGCATCAGTGCCTTCGACGTAGTGCTGCCTAAGGGTATACCGTATAAAGGGCAGGTGCTGAACCAGATTGCCGCCCAGTTTCTAGATGCCACTGCCGACATCGTGCCAAACTGGAAACTCGCCACTCCCGACCCGATGGTGACTGTGGGGCTGAAGTGTGAAGGGTTTAAGGTCGAGATGATTGTCAGAGGTTATCTGGCTGGCAGTGCCTGGCGTGAATATAAGGCAGGTGCTCGCACATTGTGCGGTGTTCCGCTGCCAAATGGCATGATTGAGAACCAGAAGTTCCCGACCCCCATTGTCACACCAACAACCAAGGCTGACGAGGGGCACGACGAGAATATATCGCGCGAAGAAATCATCCGCACCGGACTGGTGTCGCAGGAGGACTACGACCAATTGGAAAAGTACGCCTTAGCCCTGTTTCAGCGTGGCACCGAGATGGCTGCAGCCAAGGGATTGATATTGGTGGACACAAAATATGAGTTCGGCAAACGCGACGGCAAGATATATTTAATTGACGAAATACACACACCCGACAGCAGCCGCTATTTCTATGCCGAAGGCTATGAGGAACGTCAGGCCAAGGGTGAACGCCAACGCCAACTGTCGAAAGAGTTTGTGCGCGAATGGCTGATGGAGAACGGTTTCCAAGGGAAGGAAGGCCAACAGGTGCCTGAGATGACCGACGAGATTGTGAACAGCATTACCGACCGCTACATCGAGCTTTATGAGCACATCACTGGCACCAAGTTCCAGAAAGCGGAAGCCTGCACCGATGTCGAAGCACGCATCGAAAAGAACGTGACGGCATATCTCGAAAGCCTGTCCTAAATCCCTTTTTGTCTATGGAGATAGAACGCAAGTACTTGGTGCGCAAGCTGCCAGAAGATATTGACCAGTACGAGCACTATGAGATAGAGCAGGCATACCTCTGCACGTCGCCCACCCTACGCATCCGCAGGATGGGCGACAGCTATATCCTTACTGTCAAGGAAAGGGTAGTGCTAGAAGGCTCGTCAGCCATCCACAACAGGGAGGAGGAGTTCAAACTCAACGCTCAAAGCTATCAGCGACTATTGAACAAGTGCGACAGCGGTAGGGTAGGGAAGACCCGCTACCGCATCAATCTTCACAAATTGATGGACAACGACATCTACAAGGGTCTTGTGGCCGAACTGGATGTGTTCCATGGCAGACACAAGGGACTGATGCTTGTGGAGGTGGAATTTCCCAATACAGAAGCCGCCAATAGCTTTGTGCCACCCGACTGGTTTGGTGAGGATGTCTCCGAAGACCCCTGCTACCGTAATAGTTTCTTAGCCTCCATGTCATGAAAAAAATCCCCCACACATTTACCATCGTCTTCGCATTGATACTGTTGGCAGCAGTATGCACTTGGCTGGTTCCTGCAGGCGAGTTTGTCCGCGAAACTGTCACCATCCAAAATGCCGATGGAAGCACCGCCACACGCGAGGTGGTGCAGACTGGTTCGTTCCACTATGTGGAAAGCCAACCGCAGACATGGCAGGTATTCTCGTCGCTGTTCAACGGATTTGTGGACAAGGCCGACATTATCATTTTTATCCTCATGGTGGGTGGGGCTTTCTGGATACTCAACAACAGCCACGCCATTGACGTAGGCGTGATGGCCTTCTTGCGCCGAGTACTCAGACTCAACAAATACCGACTTCTACAAAAAATTGGTGTCGAGAATATTATCATAGCCCTCATTATGATAATGTTCAGCCTGTTCGGGGCTGTATTTGGAATGAGCGAAGAGACTATAGCTTTCGTTATCATATTCGTGCCGCTGGCCATTTCTATGGGCTATGACTCCATTGTGGGTGTCTGCATGTGCTACGTGGCAGCACATATTGGCTTTGCCGGCGCCATGCTCAACCCCTTCACCATCGGCATTGCTCAGGGCATCGCCGAACTGCCCATCTTCTCGGGACTGGAGTATCGCTTTCTTTGCTGGATAGTTCTCACCATAATAGGAATAGCCTTTGTACTGTGGTACGCCAACAGAGTAAAGCGCAATCCAGAGAAGTCGCCCATGTACAAACTAGACAACTATTGGCGACAGCGGGCAATGGAGCAGCAGGACAATCCTGTTGTATACCATTCTCCTATGGCTGCGTGGGTTATGTATGGTCTGCTGTCGGCGACAATGATTGTCTGCGCTGTGCTATTCCCCAAAACAGCTATTACCATCGGTGGGGGGGAGGCTTCATTGCCTATACTACCTATCCTAGCAGGCGCATTCGTGGTAACAGGATTCTTTATGTTGCGCAAGTCTGTGCATTTCTTTATTCTCGACATTCTATTATTCACCATTTGTTATCTTGTGGTGGGCGTTCTGGGCTATGGATGGTATGTGATGGAAATATCCGCGCTGTTTTTAGCCATGGGCATTTGTAGTGGCGTTGCCGACAAACAGAATGCTGACGACATCGCAAAACTCTTTCTTGCAGGGTGTAAAGACATCTTATCTGCAGCATTGGTTGTAGGCCTTGCAAGTGGCATTATATTCATTCTGAGGGATGGTAAAGTGATTGATACCATCCTATTTGGTCTTACCCGTTCGCTGGCTGAAACGGGCGAAGTGGCATCAGTAGGGGTGATGTATGTATTCCAAACACTCCTCAACCTCATTATGCCCAGCGGCTCTGCCAAAGCGGCCCTCACAATGCCTATCATGGCACAGTTTGCCGACCTCATCAATGTCAGCCGTCAGACCACTGTGCTGGCATTCCAATTTGGCGACGGCTTTACCAACATGATTACACCCACAAGCGGCGTGCTAATCGCTTGCATTGGAGTGGCTAAGATACCGTACGCCACATGGGTCAAATGGATTTGGAAATTCATTTTGGCTTTGATATTAATTGGTTTCTTGCTCATTCTACCAACCTTGTTTATTCATTTTCCAGGATTTTAATTAGATGAAAAAGACACTTGTATTTTTATTTGCAATAGCATTTTTTGCCCATCTGCATGCACAGGACTCTGCCTATGCCCGCCAAATTATTAAAAACCTCTCTTCTAAGGAGATGTATGGTCGTAGTGCCAGCTATCATGGCGACAGCATTGCCGCAGCATATCTAGCAGGGGAGATGAAACGTCTTGGCATCCTGCCTTTGCAAGTCGACTATTTTCAAACCTATACCTATAACTGCTATAGCCTAGAAGGGGATATGTCTCTCAAAATTAACGGTGATGAGCTTGAACCCTATACTCAATATCGTGTATACCCCACTGCTCGGCGCGCGACACCAAGCATGCTAAACAAAGCTTCTTGGAAGAAGCAACTGAAAGATGGCACTTGGCTGATAGGTGTCAGTCAGTTAGACACTTATTCGCCTTGGGTAGTGGATAAAGAACGTCCTGACCCCATCTGCATCGAAATTCTTGAAACAGCCTTGCCAAAGAAGGTGAAAAAAGTAGTGGCAGACATTCCCGTCCAGTATCATGCTAATTACCTAACTCGCAATGTAGTAGGATATGTTCCTGGTGTTGTTGACACCATGATTGTTTTCACAGCCCATTACGACCATTGCGGCATCATGGGCGATGCCGTTTTGTTCCCTGGTGCACACGACAATGCCAGCGGCACGGCGGCTGTCATGGATATAGCCCGTATTGCTAGTCAGAAACAACCATATTACACCTTGGTTTTCATGCTTTTTAGTGGCGAAGAGGTGGGACTCAGAGGCTCTAAATATGCCGCCGAGAATCCTCTTATTGATTTCAATAAAGTCAAGCTGCTTTGCAATATCGACATGTTCTGTGGTGGCGACGAAGGCTTGATGGTCTTCAATGCCAACAGCGAACAAACCAAACCTTACTTTGAGCAACTCAAAGCATTTAACGAAGAAAGCCATGCTGCTCCCGAGCTTCGTCCACGCGACAATTCCCCAAACAGCGACCATTTCTGGTTCAGCAATTATTGTCCGGCTATTTTCATTCTCACCATGGGTCAGCCATATGGCGGTTATCACGACCCTTACGACACTTGCGAAGGATGTGGCCTAAGCCATTATAATTCCTATATGGAGTTGATTCTTCGCTTGGCAGACCTCATGCAATAAAAAACATTCGACAAATCAGCCAGTAGGGCTTAGACATGACTAGTAATTTCCTTACTTAACATAACGTGCCTACTCGTAACCAAAATAAGCCGCCCATGCAATCTGGGCGGCTTATCTTGATATCTATCAGAGGTATTGGGATTTAATGTGCATCTTTCTCCAATTCCTCAATACGAGCCTTGATGGGCTTCAACTCTTCATACATCTCCAAACGGGCGTACACCGTGTTGAGAGCTTGCAGACATTGATGCAGGTTCCTACGGTTGGCACCTTGACCTTCGGCATCGAGATTGTCGATAAAGGCAATTGCGTTGTTGAAGTAAGGAATCGACTGACGGAACAAATCCCGGCATTCACCCAGCAGTTTGTCATACAGACCCGTCTCATCTGTCGGCGGTACATTGTTTGCCTCAGTCAGCTTGTCGACCGCGCGATTGTAGAACATCTTGCCCATGCCGAAGTTGGCAACAAACTGGTTGGGCAGCGTCTGCAGCGACTCTTTGTAACGAAGCTCAGCTTTCTCAAAGTCGTTAACACCTTCAAAGGTTGCACCTGCGGCTGCCAAAAGGCTGGCGTGCAGTTCAGGCTTGTCAACTGTCAGAGCCAAAGCCTTCTGAATCTCAGCATTACCCTGTTCCATGTTTCCCTTCATCAAGTAAGCCTCAGCCATCATCATGTTGGCGTTGTAGTCGTCCTTGCACGACTTAACATAATTCTGGGCGAGCTTGATGGCCTCGTTGGTGTCGCCTGCCTGTTTGTACAGGTCAAACAGCGTTCTGTACACCAAGTTTTCCTTAGTTTTGGTACGTACGAGGGGCTTGAAATATTTCATCACGGCCTCGTGGTTGTGGGCATTCATGGCAGCCTTACCAGCCATCATGTACGACTCAGAAGCATACTCTCTCTTGCCACACTCATTGAAAATGCGCACCGACTCCTCGCTCAGAGCCATGCAACCTTCCCAATCCTGCTTGTCAAAGGCCGCGTATGCCTTCTTGTAGTACTCGTTGCCAACAAAGGCCAGTATGGTGTTGTTACCATCGGCATACTCCTTCTCGGTGTCCAATTCCTTGCAACGCAGAGCGGCGTTCTTGCTCTTCTCCAACCAGTCGGCATCCAAATTCTTGTACTTCGAGCGGGGCTTATCCACTTCGCCGCCAATCGAGCTGTAGATAAGACCGGCATAATACCAGGTTTTGGCATCGTTCTTGGTCTGCTCATGCTCGCAAGCAGCGTCAATCAGTTTCTTAGCCTTGTCAAGGTAGCCACGGTTCTGTGCCTCACGAGCACTCGTAACATTCAGTGACTGTGCGCTGACGGCGTAGCCCATTACTACGATTGCCAGCATTAATGCGATTTTCTTCATTTTTATTGAGTTTTTTAAGTTTTGATTTACTATTTTGTACGTTCAAATATTTATTTCTTGCATTCCCCTACTCTATTAGTTCTCTGTCGGGGTCTCGTTCTGTTCGTTATTAGCATTACCTTCAGGCGTTTCCTCCGATGCATTGGCATTTTCTTCCTCTGTGTCGGTAGGCACCTTGGTGATGGAGGCGATAAAGTCCTTACCTCTCAGATTGATAAGTTTCACGCCCTGCGTATTACGACCCATGACGCGCAATTCGCTAATCTTCATGCGGATGGTGATTCCCGAACGGTTGATAATCATCAGGTCTTCGTCATCGTTCACGTTAATCAGCGAAATGATGCCGCCAGTCTTGTCGGTCACTTTCAAGGTCATCACGCCCTTACCACCACGGTTGGTCTTACGATAATCCTTCAAATCTGACCGCTTTCCATAGCCGTTTTCGCTCACCACCAGAATGTTCTCGTTCTCATCATTGGAGGTTAGCATACCAATTACGCAGTCGTCCTCGGGCTCTAACGTGATTCCCTTGACACCCGAGGCCCCACGGCTCATTCCGCGGAACTGCTCTTCGTCACAGCGCATCACCTTACCCTTCTTCGAGGCTATCAGTATCTCGCTCTTGCCGTCTGTCAGTTGGGCACCAATCAGTTCGTCGCCTTCGCGGATGCCCACTGCTATGATGCCGTTGGCGCGCGGACGCGAATAGTTCTCCAACGAAGTCTTCTTCACGATACCGTTCTTCGTGCACATCACAATATAGTGGCTGTTCAGATACTCGGCATCCGACAGGTTCTCCACATTCACGTAGGCCTTCACCTTGTCGTCCGGCTCTATGTTTATCATATTTAATATCGGACGGCCTTTGGCGTTCTTCTCGCCTTCCGGCACCTCGAAGGCACGCATCCAATAGCAGCGGCCTTTCTCGGTGAAGAACAGCAAATAATTGTGGTTGGTGCACATGAAGATGTGCTCCACAAAGTCCTCGCTGCGCACCGAGCTGCCCTTCGAGCCTACGCCTCCGCGTGTCTGTGCGCGGTATTCGCTCAGCAGCGTACGCTTCACATATCCCATGTGCGAGATAGTGATGACCACCTCGTCGTCGGGGATAGTGTCCTCGATGCGGAAATTCGAAGCCTCGTAGCGGATAGCCGTGCGGCGGTCGTCGCCATACTTGTCGCGGATTTCCACCAGCTCGCCCTTGATGACCTCAAACAGCACCTTCTTGTCGCCCAAAATCTCTTTGCAGCGGGCTATGAAGCGCAGCTTCTCGTCGTATTCGTCCTGCAGTTTCTGACGCTCCATGCCGGTCAGCTGGCGCAGACGCATCTCCACGATGGCTGTGGCCTGCAGTTCGCTGAACTGCCAGGTGTCCATCAGTCCCTGCTTTGCCTCCTCAACCGATTTAGATTTTTTAATCAGCTGTATTATCTCGTCGATAATGTCTATGGCGCGCAAGAAGCCCTCCAACAGGTGGGCACGACGCTCTGCCTCAGCCATCTCAAATTGGGTACGACGCGTCACCACCTCTTCGCGATGCTCCACGAAGTTCTGAATCAGGTCTTTCAGATTCAACAGCATCGGACGGCCATGCACCAGCGCGATATTGTTTACCGCAAACGAACTCTGCAGCTCGCTCAACTGGAACAGCTTGTTCAGTATCACGTTAGGCACCACATCGTGACGCAGCATATACACCACGCGTATACCCTCCTTGTCCGACTCGTCGCGAATGTCGGTGATGCCGACAATCTTGCCGTCCTTCACCAACTGAGCCTGACGCTTAATCATCTCGCTCTTATTCACTCCGTAAGGAATCGTGTGGGCGACAATGATATTGCGACCCTTGTTGTCCACATCTATCGAGGTGTCGGCCCGCAGCACCACGCTGCCACGACCCGTGCTGTATGCGTCACGCACACCGTTGTAGCCATATATGGTGCCGCCGCCGGGGAAGTCGGGAGCCTTCACATACTGCATCAGCTCCTCCACCGTGATGTCGTTATTGTCAATATAGGCTATGCAGCCGTCCAGCACCTCGCGCAGGTTATGAGTGGGCATGTTGGTCGCCATACCCACCGCAATGCCGTTCGAGCCGTTCACCAGCAGGTTGGGAATGCGTGCCGGCAGCACCGTGGGCTCTTCGCGCTCGTTGGTGTAGTTGGGCATCATATCCACGGTATCCTTCTTGATGTCCATCAACATCTCATTGGCAATCTGCTCCATGCGGCATTCGGTATAACGCATGGCAGCGGGGCTGTCACCGTCGATACTACCAAAGTTACCCTGTCCGTCCACCAAAGGATAGCGCATATTCCATGGCTGCGCCATGCGGACCATGGCAAAGTATACCGACGAGTCGCCGTGGGGATGGTACTGTCCCAGCACCTCGCCGACTACGGTAGCGGATTTGCGGTAGGCCGTATTGTAAAACATACCCATATCGTTCATGGCATACAGAATGCGGCGCTGAACCGGCTTCAAGCCATCTCTGACATCGGGCAACGCACGCGACACGATTACAGACATCGCATAGTCGATGTAGGCAGTCTTCATGGTAGTTTCGATGTCTACGCGCGTAATTTTTTCGTTCTCCGAATTCATCTTCTATATATTATATTATTGAATTACAATTATAAAATGCACATCATTTTTTCAAAATGAAATACAAAGATACGTTTTTTTTTTCACATATCAGCCTTTTTTATTAACAAATTCAAGACAACCGCACTCTTCATTCCAATACCCTCAGACATCTACTCTTTCATTCCGTTCCATTCCTTTCTATATAGATGCCTATCACACCCTCTATCAAGTTTAATATTCATCTATTATCTAATGATAAATA
>CAMZFW010000086.1 GCA_947306225.1 uncultured Bacteroidales bacterium | reverse complement strand
TTGAACGTATATAGCTGTCGGTCATTGTGTTTGCCCTACAATTTGTGAAATGGGGGTGTGAACAGTGGCTCATACCTATTGTTATTGTAATTGTCATCAAGTGCCACTTAGTGCCACTTTTTTTTCTCAAAAGTGGCACCCTAATTTTGGGCTTTTTTGGGGGTATAATATAATAACGGTCGGCACACACGATGCTTCCACTCTGCCTTCGCTTTGCCTTCGCTTTGCCTTCGCTCCTAAGGTGGAGGCAAGGTGTATCCAAAATGGGACGAAACAGCCCACACCCTTACCTATCCATTAGCGGATGGGACATTATAATTGGCGGCGGCTCAACCTGTGGTCAAACCGCCGCACAACTACTATTTGAGAAAAGTTATTACTTTACAGGATGGTCGGCGTGGAACTTCTCCAAACGTTCTTTCAATGCAGGGAATTGGTCGCGCAGCACCAGTGCAACACAGGCACGAATGCCCTGCTTGTGGCTGCCAGTGATGTCGAGGGCGATAGCGCTGATGCCGTAACGGATAAGTTCGTTGAGCAGGTCAACACCTTCATAGCCGGGGTAGCAGAAGGTGAAATAGAATCCGTCGCCGATGTCTTCACCCATGTCTTTGTCGTAGACGATGAAGAAACCGTTGTCGGTGAACATCTGTTTCATAATCTTTGCCTTCTCGCCGTATTCCTTGATGTCCTTGACAAAGTTGAAAGTGCCGTCGTTGGCTCCTTTGAGCATGGCCGCCATGGCGTACTGCACAGAGTGGGCTGTGCCGGAACTGAGGCAGTATAGCGTGCCGAAGATGAGGGCACGGCCCAGCTGGGTCTGGCTGTAGTAGCGGGCTAAGTCGGGGCACTCCATGTTAAACAGTTTGGGGCTGCACACCATCATGGCGATACGCTCACCGGCATAGGAGAAGCTCTTGGAGCCGGAAATCATGATGACATAGCGGTCGGTGTATTTTGCCACGGTGGGCTGGAAGGGAGGCTGACCGGGGACACTGTAGTCCTTGCGGAAGTCCATAAGGAAGTAGGCAGAGTCCTCCATCACCACCACACCATATTTATTAGCCATTTCGCCAATAATTTTCAGCTCATGCTCGGTGAAGCAGAACCATGCGGGGTTGTTGGGGCTGCTGTAGATAAGGCATGCCACATCGCCATCCTTCAGTTCCTCTTCCAGTTTGTCGCGCAGCTTGTCGCCACGGTATTCATACACGTCGAAAGCTTTCATTGGGATGCCCAACACGCGGCACTGCTGCTTCTGCACGGGGAAACCGGGGTCGATAAACAGCACTTTGGTCTTCTTGGCATCGTAACGTGTCAGGGTCAAGAAACTGGCAAAACCCGCCTGCATCGAACCGACGGTAGGAACACAGCAGTCAGGGGTAACATCGATGTCCAAGAAGTTCTTTACGAAACGAGCAGCCTCGTTTTTAAAGTCGGCAGTACCATAAATTTCGGGATAAATGGAAGCCACCCCACTTTTCAGAGCCTCAATCTGGGCATTTACGCCCACCTGCGGTGCAGGCAGACCAGGAATACCCATCTCCATTTTCACGAAACGGACACCCGTTTCCTTCTCCACATCCTGTATCATCTTGCGCATCTCACGGATGGAGGCTTTGCCGGGGTTGGCTATCTTGTTTTGGCTGGCAATCTTGTCGATTACCTCTTTCTGTATGGGAATTTGTGTCATGATATTATTATTTTAAAATGGTATTTTTTCAATTCAGGTTTTAGGGTTATAAGGGTTAGGGTATTAGAGTTGGGGGTTAAAGGATTTTAGGGTTCAATTCACTTGGTTGCAAAATCTTTCAGTTTTGATGTGTTTATGGGACTGATTTCCTTGATGATGTCATACACCTGCTTCTGCTCGTCGGCAGGGGCTGGGGTGAAAATGCTCACCAATTCGGTAATCTTGACATCCACAAACTGCTGTACTGACAACAGATTAGGTTTAGCCTTATGTACTTGCTGCAGTGCCTCAAGGGCGGCAATAATGTTCCTGCGTGCCTGCGGCTGGTCCTTTGTCATCATGTCAAGTCCCATGCGGTGATATAAGTAGTAGGCGTTATGCAACGACGCGTAAGCCGAGTTGGTATGATTTTCCACAAACCAATACCGCATCTTGGTATTACCTTTACTATTCCAACCCTGGCCGGCTTCCTGACGCTGCTGTGCTGCAGTCTGGCAAATGGTGTTGGCCATTTCAAAGAAGGGCTCACCGCCACTAGGTCCGTAACTGTCAAAATAAACACCTAACATGATATATAGGTAGTAGGATACCACCGAAGAAAGATCGCCAAAAAAGGTGTTGGGGTCATAGTCGAGAGGCTGACTGTCGTTATATGAGAATGACAGGTTTCCCGACTCAATATAGTTGAATAGTCCTGTAGTATAGTTAGAGTTATACACAGGACGGCGCAGCTGTATAGATACCTGTCCTTTAAAGTCAGTAGCGGAACTGCGTTCATTAAGTATGATGCTAAGAGAACAGTCAAGACGTTCGTTCTGCTCCATTTCTAGATTGGTCCACTGACGGGAGTTGATAAAATCCTCCAAAGCCTGTTTCATATTATCAAAAACCTTCTTGTCCGACGACTCATACCCCTGTGTTGTAGTCATCAGTTTTTGATAGTTAATTGACACGGCACAACGAAACTCTTGGGCATAAATATTACCCAATACCATCAGTGCCAATAATATAGACACACTTCGTTTCAGCATATTCCGTTGCAAATATACAAAAAAAACAGAAGAAATTGAAAAATAATATTAAAAATATTCATCCCCCACCCACATTTCACCCCACCTTCGCCCTCCTAACCCCCGCGAACTCCGGAATTTGCATATATGGCTTTAAAGCACTTTGTCGCTCCTAGAACCGAATAAGAACCCCATATCAAGCGATGATATAGCGAAGAACGGTGAGAGTCACGAGGGGGAAAAGGCGATATGTCCCGAAATAAATGTATCTTTGCATCGTGAACGTGGACGAGGCTACGACGACGTAATAAACTAATACAGTTGACATTTAATACGATTACCTATATGAGAAAGTGTACCCTACTCTTGATAAGCCTGCTGCTCTGCGTGCCGACCATGGCGCAGACCCCGTGGCGCACCGTCGACTCGCTTGTGAAGGCCAAGGCCTACGCCGATGCCTACACCCTGTTGCAGCAAAACTACGACCATGCCAAACAGCATGGCCGGTCCTACGACCTGCTGCGGGCCGCCTACAGCATGGCTGAAATAGGCAAGGCGTACCCTCCAAAACAAAACGATGAGTCGCTGTTCCGCCACACCCTGCCCTACCTCGACACGGCGGAGAGGGCCCTGTGCCACACCTTGATAGCCAACATCTATGCCACAGCGATTCTCAACCGCCGAAGTGCACATGAGACGGAAAGCACCCCCCCATGCCACACCGACCCGGCCGACACGGTGTATGGGCTGTGGTGCACTTCGCGGCTGGCCGACAGCATCTGGAGCCACACCTCGGAAGCACTCTCCAATCCCATAAAGCTACTAAAAAACAAGCGGATAGCCGACTACGACTATCTGACGCGGCACGACACGGTGAACGACTACGCCGACCTCACCCTCTACGAGGCGGTGGCCTACGCCGCCGTGCACAACATCGAGAGCAACAGCCTGCTGTTCAACGGCACCGACTTCGTCTACAGCGACAGCCTATACAACGTCCTATGCGACCCCACCCATCTCGCCACCATGACCATTCCCCAAGGCGGCACAGCGCGACATAAGCTCCAACTGCTGAAAGAGGTGGCGCAATTCCTGATAAGTCAAAAGGCCGACACCGCCTCGGTGCGGTGGCAGACGCTGTGTCGCGAGTTGCGTGCATTCCTCCACCACTACTCCCTCGGCTGGCATCAGGGGACAGTACGCAAGGCAAGCCATTCCCCAGCCCTGGACATCGACATCAACCCTATCCTATCTCCCGACGAAGAGGCCTTCTTCACCTACGACGGGGACAGCACCACCACGATGTATATCCGTATCATACACTCCATTAGCGACACATTGAAAGAGCTCCCACAGCGGCAGCACCTCGAATATGCCTTGTCGCAGCCCGTGCTGCACTCCTTCGCGGTGAAGGTATCCCCACCGAAAGACAAGAGCACGAAGAACCGCTACAGCTTTCCCTCATTGCCTGCGGACAAGTATGCCCTGTTGGTCTCCGACCGCCCATTCCCTGCCCGACTCAACAAGAAAGGCGACGCACAGCCCATGTCGCTCGGACCAATGATGGGCCACCCTGACAACGATACGGAGATTATCATGGACGGCAGGGAACCCTCGGTATTCATGTACACCTTCGCCTTCCAGCCTATCGCCATAGAGCCCATACAAGGGACAAGCGGACAGGGCGTAGTGCTGCTCACCTCCACGGGCGAACCTGTCGGCGGCATCACCGTCACCTTGCGGGGGAAAGTGACGCAGAATGGCATACCCACTGGCGACAGCATCGTCCTCACCACCGTCACCGACAGCCTGGGACGCTTCGACTTCGGCAAACTGATGCCCCTAGGAGAAGGCGTCAAGCCCACCTACAGCACCACCTACCAAGGCTATACCGCCACACTAGAAAATATTGACGACTGGTTCTTCCATAGAATTAGAGCCTTGGCAGAAGAGGAGGAAGGGGCCGACACGGTGGTGTCGTTCTTCCTCAACGCCAAGACCTACCGCTTTTCCGACACGCTCCGCTTCACCCTCATGGCGCAGCAAAAGGCCGCCGGCAGCAAGGCCAACTACACCCCCGTTCAGCATAGCACCTTCCGCGTGGTGATGAATGACGGCAAATTGTACGACACCATCACCACCATCCTGCTCACCACCGACGACATGGGGTGGGCCGAGGGGAGCATCGCCCTGTCGCAAGTGCTTGATGAGACAAAGGAATACAATGGCAACCTTGCACTTGTAGTCAACAACTACGACGACGATAGAATAGGGCTTGCATGGTTCAAGGTAGAGGACTATAAACTGCCCACCATGTCCATGACCCTAGAGACCACGAGCGACACCCACCACTATGGCCAGCCCGTGCACATCGAGGGCTTAGTCAACTCGCGCAGCGGTGCCACGGTGTCGCCCACCACAGTGTCATACACACTGAAGCAGACGTTTGACTACGCAAACTGGACGAAAGACGTGGGCAACGAACACGAGGGGACGTCATTCATCGTCAGCTCGGGCCAGCTGCCCATAGGACCCGACGGCAGCTTCAGCTACCGGTTCGTTCCCGTTAAGTACGACTACCTTCCCTACCGCGACGGAGAGCATGCCTTATACTATTTCAGCGTCACCGCCACCGACCCAGCAGGCGAGACAATGACAAAGGAGCTTAAGATTTCGGTGGGCGACCAAGTCGGACACATCGACCTCAGCACCGCCTACCGGCCGGGCATTATGATCCCCCTCAACTATAATGAAAACTATATCGGCGGGCTGGATGACATCTATGTCGGCTGCCGCAGCCTCGACAACGACCATCTGGCCGTTCCCGCCCGCCTCACGATAGAGGCCGAAAAGAATAGCACCGTTGTGTGGCAGGGTGACATGGAGATTCCCGACAAAGAGACACCGCTCTCCGACCTTGTCCCGCCCATCGACCTGCCCAACGGGCACCTACGCTTCATTGTCACCTGTGCCAACCCGCACTTACACCCCGACACACTACGAGTAACGCACCTGGGCTTCGACGCCCCAATGCCGCTCGACAGCCTGACACTCTTTGCCTCGGTAGAAAAGAGCGAGTACAACATTGGTGATACGATGCGAGTGCGTGTGGGCAGCGCCACGAAGGTTTCGGCATTGCTGCTCATATCGCACAACGACAGCATCTTCCTCTTCCGCCATCTGCGCCTCGACAAGGGCTTTGCCCATATCGCCTTGCCCGTCGACCATCGGTACAGGGGCGAAATGGGTGTCTCCGTTATCACCTACCACCACGGGCAGCGGATTGTCGGGAGTTCCAACATCCGAGTATGGTCACCCCGACTTCCAAAACTGAAGCTGGAATGGATAGAACCCAAAGTCTTTAGCCTCACGCCTGAAAGTCCCGACTTCTATGTGCAGCGGCTTTTCGCCGGTGCCCCCGTCCACTGGCGGCTACGGCTGACCGACTCGCTCAGCAACCCCGTGCAGTCGGCACTGGCACTCGCCGCCTACGACGATGCCCTAGGATACGACGAGCTATTCTCTGGACGCAGAGGCTACGAGCCATTCAACTACAACTGCAAATTCCAAGACCAAGAGCTCACCTCTAACCGCTCGCGGCTGAACTACACATGGTGGAAAGAAGATAAGCAACGGTCTTTCTTCACCCTACAGAGACTAAACCGCAGCCGACGCTTCCAAGACCGGGAATACTACATCGACAAGCCGATGGTCGAGTCCCTCCTATCGGTAGGCACTGCGGGCTTCGACGTTCTGTATTGTATCTCATCCACGATAGAAGGCACCCCGCTGGGCAAGGCATACAATCAGGCAATCCCGAAGGGCATATTACGCACCGACCTGTCGCCCTACGGGCCGTGGTTCGGCAACCTGCACAGCGACCGCGACGGCATAGTGGACCTTCGTTTCAACGCTCCCCAACGCCTCGCCCGCTGGATGCTCGACGGCGTTGCCATGGACAGGCAAGGCACCTTCGCGCAGACATTCAACATTTTTACCACCTACCGCGACATCATGCTGATGCCCAATGTGCCGCCGTTCCTCTATGCAGGTGACAGCACTGCCCTGAATGTCCGCATCGACCGCATCGACAATTCCACTATGGGTGACCTGGCCGTCAGCCTCTACAAGGGCACCAAGGCAAAAGGTAGGCCGTATACCGCAGCCTTGCCCGCCAGAGCATCACAGGCGCAGTTCCTCCTCACAGCACCACGCACGTTGTTTCCCTTTACCTCGAAGCATCGCGACTACACCCTCACCATCAGCGACCCAAAGCGTGGCGACAGCGTTCTTGACGCGCAGACGGCAGGCGTAGACATTCTGCGGCACCCCCGCCTGCATGGCAACACCTACTCACTTACAGAGACCGACTACCGCACCCTGCAATCCCGCGCGACGAAATACTTTGATTGGGACACATACAATCCAGCATCTTTGGACGACATCTTCGACTCGCTCTATTGTGCAGCCGTGTACCACAACGACCATGCCGTGGACACGCTGATACGTATTCTTGAGGAGATACAGCTGCCCGGCGGTGGTTGGCCCTGCCTAAAGCATCAGACCTATATCTTTAACGAAATATACTCACTGGATTACCTAATGACTCTCATACGGATTGAAAACGAATGCCCTCACGTGCGCATTCCCGAATCGTTTAATATACAACGCTTCATGCAGATAGTCGACAGCCTGATGTTCCGCTATTGGAAACAACACCCCGACTCGAAACAGGGTGCCATGATGTGGTGTACCGTGCACGACCACTATGCGCAATACGCCCTTGACCCGATGTACTACACCATGCGCGACAGCCTCTATGCCAACATTAAGCGGAAACCCGACCAATCAGACATACTGCTACTACACCGCCACGGCGATACCGCCTTGGCACACAAATTGGCAAAGGACATCGTGCAGAAGTCGGTCTACGATGCCCAACACCCTGAGACGGGACGCTACTGGATAGGCTATGGCATCACTGAAGAGACGCTGCTGGAATACATCGACATCTTCGAGAAGGTGCTGTGCAACACCGTCCTTGCCGACCAAGTGCGCCAGCGCATACGCTACCTAGCCCCCACGAAGGTGTGGTACGGCACCGAAAAAGCACGGCTGACAAGTCATGGAATGGTTCGTAACCTAGACTGCACCAAAGAACTAGCCGACAGCCATATCACCCTCACGCGTAAGGTGAGGACAACGGACAATGCAGATTCAGGCGATTCACCCTATGGGCAGTGCACCTTACGGCTGACCGTCACCATCGACCGTCCCATGAGCCACCTGTACTTACGCTCGCCCTACGCCGCCTGCTTCGCATCTCATGGGGAAATGCGTTTCGTGGCCTCCAGCACTGAGAAACTGAACAACATTAGTGTCAAATCGGTGGATGCCCGCCTGGGGTCTGTCTCTACACAGTTTGTCGGCGCACCCAACTGTCTTGACATATACATCAAGGAACTCCCAGCCGGCACCCACAC
The DNA here is from genome assembly GCA_947306225.1 of uncultured Bacteroidales bacterium. Taxonomy (GTDB): domain Bacteria; phylum Bacteroidota; class Bacteroidia; order Bacteroidales; family P3; genus Colimorpha. Next base: position 2,866 of record CAMZFW010000086.1, on the reverse strand, counting down.
GCTGGAATACACCGTCACCACCGACCGCACAGGACGTTTCCACCTGCCACCCGCCACGGTGCAATGCTTGGCCGCCCCCTGGAGCGAAGCCAAGAAAGGTGTGCTGCAAGCCGCCACCCCCGCCGAGACGATAACTAGATAGACGGAATCAGAGAAATCGGAATAATCGGAGAAATCGGAATAATCAGACTCCTCCGACCATTCCGACCCCTCCGATACCCCACCCTCCGATAAACCCCTCTCCCACAACACCATCCACCCGCCCCTCCAATTACTGACACTAGCGGTGGAAAAAAGCCATTCTTTTTTATAAAAAACAGATTGATATGTCAGAAAAATTTCGTAATTTTGCAATTTCTTATTGACTAATTATTCAGTACCTAAATATGAGCGATACAACACAAAAGAACGACTACAGCGCGAGTAATATTACCGTATTGGAAGGCCTTGAGGCCGTACGTGTGCGTCCTGCCATGTACATTGGCGACGTGAACTTCCGTGGATTGCACCACTTGGTGTACGAGGTGGTGGACAACTCTATCGACGAGGCCCTCGCAGGCTTTTGCGACAAGATATATGTCAGCATCAACGAAGACAACAGCATCACCGTAGAAGATAACGGACGTGGTATACCCGTAGACATGCACGAAAAGGAACACCGCTCCGCCCTCGAGGTGGTCATGACCGTGCTGCACGCCGGCGGCAAGTTCGACAAGGGCAGCTACAAGGTGTCTGGCGGTCTGCACGGCGTGGGCGTGAGCTGCGTCAACGCTCTCAGCGAACACATGATTGTCAACGTATATCGTGGAGGCAAGACCTACCAACAGGAGTATAGCAAGGGCAAGCCCCTGTATCCCGTCAAGGAAGTAGGCCCTGCCGACAAGACCGGCACCCGTATCACCTTCCACCCCGATGCCACCATCTTCACTACCACTGAATATGACTACAGCACCCTGTTAGAGCGTATGCGCGAATTGGCATACCTCAACAAGGGCATCGACATCACCATCGAGGACAAGCGCCCCTTGTCCGACGGCTCGTTCCAAAGCCAGCATTTCTACAGCGAGAAGGGGCTACGCGACTTCATCGCCTATCTCGACGAGAACCGCGAAAAGCTCATGCCCGAGGCAATCTACATCGAAGGCGAGCGCAACGGCATCCCCATCGAGATTGCCATGCAGTACAACAATACCTACAACGAGAACATTCACAGCTACGTCAACAATATCAACACCCACGAGGGCGGCACGCACCTTGCCGGCTTCCGAAGCGGTCTGACCCGCACCCTGAAGGCCTACGCCGACAAGAGCGGAATGCTCGCCAAGGCAAAGGTTGACATCAGCGGCGATGACTTCCGCGAAGGCCTCACCGCCATCATCAGCGTGAAGGTGGCCGAACCCCAGTTCGAAGGACAGACCAAGACTAAGTTGGGCAACAACGAGGTGCGCGGAGCCGTGGACAGCGCAGTGAGCGAGATGCTGGAGAACTACCTCGAGGAACACCCCAACGAGGCTAAGACCATCGTGGAAAAGGTGATTCTGGCAGCCCGTGCCCGTCAGGCAGCCCGCAAGGCCCGTGAGATGGTGCAGCGTGGCAATGTGTTCAGCAGTGCCGGACTGCCCGGCAAGCTGGCCGACTGTCAGGACGGCGACCCAGCCATGTGCGAAATCTATTTCGTTGAGGGTGACTCGGCAGGCGGAAGTGCCAAGCAAGGCCGTGACCGTCGCTATCAGGCAATCCTGCCTCTCCGTGGTAAGATTCTCAACGTGGAGAAGGCCATGCGCCACCGCGCCTTCGAAAGCGAGGAAATCCGCAACATATACACTGCCCTTGGCGTCACCGTGGGCACCCCCGAAGACAGCCAAGCTCTTAACCTATCCAAACTGCGCTACCACAAGGTTATCATCATGACCGATGCCGATGTCGACGGCGCACATATCGACACACTGATGCTCACCTTCTTCTTCCGTTACATGCCCGAGCTGATTGAGAATGGCTACGTCTACCTTGCCACCCCACCGCTCTACCTTGTCAAGAAAGGCAACAAGAGTTTCTACTGTTGGAGTGAGGAGGAGCGCGAACGCGCCATGGAGGCAGTGGGCGACAAAGGCGTGCACGTACAGCGTTACAAAGGTCTGGGTGAGATGAACCCCGAGCAACTGTGGGAAACCACCATGGACCCCGAAAACCGCCAGCTACGCCAAGTCACCATCGAGAACGCCGCCAGTGCCGACCGCGTCTTCTCCATGCTCATGGGCGACGACGTGCCTCCCCGCCGTGAATTCATCGAGCGCAACGCAACCTACGCCACCATTGATGCTTAAGAGGGTTTTAAGGTTTTAGGGTTTTAAGGGAGGAGAGACCTATGGCACACTTTGAGGATTTAGTCATGTGGAAAGAAGCCAAAGCCTTAACCATAACAATATACCGTCTTATGAAATCTTGTAAAGATTATGGATTCCGTGATCAGATTCAGCGAGCCTCAGTCTCCATAATGAATAATATAGCAGAAGGCAGTGACTCCGGTTCCGATGCAATAAACATCCGTTTCCTCAACATAGCTAAAGGAAGTTGTTCAGAAGTCAGAAGTATGCTATATTTATGCTCTGCATTGGGCTATTGCTCCATTTCTGAACAAGAAGAATTGGTCGGCACTACCAGAAAAATCAGTGCCTCCATAAATATTTTAATCAAATATATAAACAATAAAAATATTCCAAAACCCTAAAACCTTATAACCCTAAAACCCTAAAACCCATCCCATGGATAAAAGAAACCTCTTGCTTATCAGCAACAGCACCATGCGTGGCGAGGCTTACCTCGGCTGGTGCAAGGACATGATTGCCGACTTCTGCCGTCGGCACAA
>CAMZFW010000085.1 GCA_947306225.1 uncultured Bacteroidales bacterium | reverse complement strand
GACGGTTGTAGTCGTAGATGCGGTAGGTGCAGTCGCTGCTCTGCTGTATCTCGGCCAGCAGCAGCCCTTTGCCCAGCGCATGAATCCGTCCTGCAGGGATAAAGAATGTGTCGCCCGCCTCGGGCTTCTCTATATGCAGCAGCTCCTCCAGATGTCCCATATCGAGGAACTTCTGGTACTCTTCGCGAGTGACCGACTCCTCGAAGCCGTCCACTATCTCAGCCCCCTTCTCCGCCTCCATAATGTACCACATCTCGGTCTTGCCGTTCTCCATGCCGCGCTGTTGCGCCAGCTGGTCGTCGGGGTGCACCTGTATGGAAAGCTTGTCGTTGGCGTCGATTATCTTGATGAGCAGCGGGAATTCGTTGCCGAAATGCTCGTAGTTCTTCTCGCCAATCAGTTCGCCCATATAAATCTCCAGCACCTCGCTGAGGTTGTTGTCGGCCAGAAATCCGTTGGTGACAACCGACTCGTTGCCTTCCATCCCCGACAGTGCCCACAACTCGCCGCAGTTGGGCAGCGGGTCGTAGTTGAAACCAAGGGTCTTTATCTTATTGCCGCCCCATACCTTGTTCTTAAACAGGGGCATAAATTTCATTGGATAGAGCATGACTATTCTTTGATTGTCTGATTGTCTGATTGCTTTATTGTTTGAGTGATTTTTTGACTGCTTTATTGTTTGAGCTATTTGACCGTGCCAGCCATTCAAGCATTTCCACAATCATGTATTCAAGAATAACTCAAGCATTTACACAATCAAGCAATCAAGCATTCATTCTTAGTTCTTACTTCTTAGTTTATAAAGTTCCCACGCCTGTATGTCGCGTGCCACCACGATGCCTTGCTCGTCCACCAATATCATATAGGGAATATGGTTGACCGAGAGCTGCTGCAGGTAGTGCGCATCCCAGCCGTTGGGGTTGTCGTCGATGTTGATGACCAGGGTCTCCACCTCCTTGCCCGCCAGCACCTTCTCCGCCTGTTCGCGTTGCTGTTGGCAACGGTCGCACCAAGTGGCGCTGAACAAAATCAGCGTAGATCCATTCTGGTTGCGGCTCTCAGCAAAGGTGTGGCGCACCTTGTTGCCGTCGAGATAGGCAAAGTCGGGCATCTCGCTGCCCTCGCTCACCGACGGGGTCTCCCGCAGCCAGCGGCGCAGCAGGGTGTAGTGGTAGGTGTGCTTCCCCTCGTCGGCAATCTGCCCAATCAGCTGGCGCAGTGTGCCGTCGTCGATGTTCGACATCTGGCGGTATAGCACAAAAGGCGTGAATATCGACCCTGCGTTCTCCTTCACATACTGGCGTAGGAAAGCACTGGGGTCTGCCGAGCCGTAGTAGCGTTCCATTAGGTAACGGTATTCGCTGTTGGTGCGTGAACCCTTGATGACGGAGGCATCGGGCCGTGTGGCATTCACGTTGATGCTGATTTCCGACCCTTCGAGGTAGAAAAACAGCGGCTGGCTCATCGTGGGGTGCTGGATGGATGCCAGCACCGGCTTCTCCACGTTGCCGGAGAAGAAGAACATCCCTTTGTTCGCCTTGTCGGTGAAGGTGTGTGTGGACGAGTCGCCGTCGAAGACGGTGAGTGTGAACACTCCCGTCAGGCTGCTCTGTCCGCTAATCTCGTAATGCTGCCCCCAGCCGAGGGTGGGGAACAGCATTAGGAACAATAAAAACATCCGCACAAGGCTTGCCGCCCCATGCCTGTGGTGCATCGGGTCAAAGAGCATGTCGCACTATGTTTAGTAAGAACGGTAGGTAGAACCGTTTTTCGCGTTGGTGCCTCTGACCGAAATATTCGACTTCACGGTCTTGCTGGTCTTGTATTTTTTAGTGGGATACATGGTGGCGTTCTTCGACGAGCCACATGCACCCAATCCGCAGCTGGCAACCAGCAGGCCTGCCACCAAAATGAGCGACATAAAGAACTTTGAGCCTTTTTTCATATTATTCATATTTTTTATCTATTTTCTGATACTCAAACAATTTCATATTGTCCCGACACCTTCGGGACACACTTTTCGACACTACAAAATAACAAAAATTTCTTCAGATAGCCAAACTTTTTCAGATTTTTTGTGACTTTTACTTTCTCTTTAACAAAAATTCCACCCGAGTTTCTTTAGCATTTATCCGTTCGTTTGCCGTTCGTTATCCGATCGTTTGCCGTCCAGGGAACGGCAAACGACCCCCTAATCGGTAGCTTGCGGTAAGAATCGGTAGGAATCCGTAAAATGCGGTAAAATGCGGTAAGATGCGGTAGAATGCGGTAAGATGTGGTACAGATGACAGATTTTTTTTATTAGGGAGTGTGCGTAATCAAATTTTTTTATGTACATTTGCATTGCGAAAAATGGGTTGACAGCACAATTGGCAGTGTGTCTAAGCGGCAGATTGTGAATGTGTTGTCAAGTAAAATATAGTTGTAATGAATTATCAAAAAACATTGCGGATTTACGAGTGGATTTCCTATATCCTGATTATCGGTGCCACGGTGGCGTACTTTATGCTGCGTGGTCAGGGGCCGTGGGCGTTAAATTTAACATTGTGCATTCTGGTGGTGGCGGTGTTCTGCCGCCTGATGATGGAACGTACACGCCGTCAGGCCGCCGATGCGGAGAACGATGAGCTGAAGGAGGATTTGCGCAAGCTGACGCAGCTGTACGCACAGGAAAAGAAAAAGAACGCTGGCAGCAATCAATAGTGAATATCAAATAATTAAATAATCAAACTTATCTTTATGGCAACAACAGCTGATATTAAGAACGGACTTTGCATCAATTTCAACAACGACATCTACACTATCGTGGAGTTTCTGCATGTGAAACCTGGCAAGGGTGCTGCCTTTGTGCGTACGAAGATGCGCAACGTGAAGACGGGCCGCATGTTGGAGAACACGTTCCCCAGCGGTGCGAAAATCGACATCGTGCGTGTGGAGCGCCGCCCCTACACCTATCTCTATAAGGAGGGCGACATGCATGTGTTTATGCACACCGAGACCTACGAGCAGATTTATATCCCCGAGGCCATTATCAATGCCCCACAGTTCCTGAAGGACGGGCAGTATGTGGAAATCACCGTGGAGGCGGACACTGAGACTCCGCTGATTTGTGAGTTGCCGCCGTTTATCGAGACCGTTGTCACCTACACCGAGCCGGGCTTTGCGGGCAACACCGCCACCAACGCCATGAAGGATGCCACGGTGGAGCCGGGTGTGCAGATTCGCGTGCCCCTGTTCATCAAGGAAGGCGAGCGCATCAAGGTGGATACCCGTACCAACGAGTACTCCGAGCGTATCAAGTAGTCTAAGAACCAATCAGAGTAGTCCGACCAGTCCGACCAGACGGGCTGGTCGGGTCTTATAACCTATCACATATATAAAGCAGATATGTCTCAGTCGAGGATTCCTTTTTCGTATAGATGCTGCACTGTGGTGCTGGCATTGTGTGCCCTTTTAGTCATGGGATGTAACCGTGGGAGCAAGAAGACAAGCGCTGTGCAGCCGGGCATCGACTATAGTGCCGTGGTGTCGCCGGCGTTCGATGCCGACAGTGCCTACCAGTATGTCGCCGACCAGGTGGCCTGTGGCCACCGCACGCCGGGCAGCGAAGGCCAGCGGCGTTGTGCCGACTATCTGGTGCGTAAGATGCGCCAGTGGTGCGACACGGTGATGGTGCAGTCCTTTACTACCACCTTGTGGGATGGGAGCGAGGTGCCGGGCAAGAATATCATTGCCACCATCAACAGTCGGCAAGGTGCGGATGCCATCAAGCATCTGCTGCTTGCAGCCCATTGGGACAGCCGCATGTGGGCCGACCACGACCCCGACAAGGCAAACCATAAGAAGCCTTTCGACGGCGCCAACGACGGTGCCAGCGGAGTGGGAGTGCTGATGGAGTTGGCACGAGCCATTGCCACACAGCCTTTGGACGTGACGGTGGACTTCATCTTTTTCGACGTAGAGGACCAGGGTGTTCCTGACTGGGCAGACACTTACGAAGAGGACAGCTGGTGCCTGGGGTCGCAGTATTGGAGCCGCCATCCGCATGTGCCTTACTACACGGCGGTGTACGGTGTGTTGCTCGACATGGTAGGCACACAGCAGCCACGTTATACCAAGGAACAAATCAGCCGCCAGTATGCCGGCAACATCATGAACAAGATGTGGACGGTGGCGGATGCCCTCGGGTATGGCAGTATCTTTATCAATAGCGAGACTGACCCCATTCTCGACGACCACTATTATGTCAACCGGCTGGCAGGTGTGCCGATGATTGACATAGTGCAGAACAGCCGCGGAGGCAGCTTCTTCGAATATTGGCACACTATGGGCGACAACATGGAACACGTGGACCGTAACAGCCTTAAGACGACGGGCGAGGTGCTGCTGAAGATGCTCTATGGCGACTACGGTGAGAAGTAAGAACTAAGAACTAGGAAATGGGACGCGCAGTATTGATTGTTTGTGTGGCTGCTCTGATGGCTGTGTCGTGCGGCAAGGAGTATATGTGCGATGTCCCTATCGGGGATGCCACCTGCCAGATAGACCCCAATTCGCCAATTTATGCGGGCATAAACAATTGTGACGGCTACGAATATTTGGTGGGCGGCTATCAGGGCATAGTGGTGGTGCGCATCAACTGGAACGAATTTGCTGCCTATGAACGCACATGCCCTGCCGACAGCGGACGATTGGAGATGGCTGAGGAATATGGCAACATTGTGTTGGAATGTCCGCGCTGCCATTCGCAGTTCAACACCTTTGCCGACGGCGCACCCCTATCCAATAGTCTCACCATGTGCTACCTCTACCAGTATACCACCCATTACGACGGGCGTACACTGTATATCAGCAACTACTGATTAGAATGACCGATTGGGTTAAAGAATCAGCTCGGCGCAGGAGCTTTCCGTCTCGTATAGTTTGAGGGAATGGAGGCGTGTGCTTGGTGGGAAGGCGTGTTCGAGAAGCTGTGCAAAGTGCATGAGCAGGTTCTCGGTGGTGGGTTGGAAATCGACCCAGACAAGTTTGGCTGCAAAGCCTCCTAATGAAAGATTTTCCTTTTGTCGTGGCAGCACGAGAGCATGGTCGAAGGGCTCGACGATGTGTTGCTGGACAATGTTTTTGATGGCACTGAAATCAAGCACCATGCCATCGTTGGAGGCACCCTGCTGTTGGAGCGGGGTGCCTTCGACGGTGACAAATAGTTTGTATGAGTGGCCGTGGATATTGTGGCACTTGCCCTCATAGGCGGGCAGCGCGTGGGCCATCTCAAAGGTGAACCGTTTGGTGAGTCGCAACAGCATGGACTAGAACATTCCTACGGGGTGTGCCAGCATGGCACGACCATTCTTGATGTTCAACAGTTTGTGGATGGTATCGCGGTTGATGCCGCCGCACGCCACGGTGCCGAGTTTGGCAGAGGCGCAGAAGAGGTAGATGTTTTGGCTGATGTAGCCGGCATCGACAGCGGCGTAGAAGTCGCGGTCCTCGGTGTTTTTGAATACGCCCATACGGTCGTAGTTGGCAACCATGACGATGGAGACGGGAGCGACGGCAAAATGTTTCTGTTGGCTGATTTCAGCGCGGTGGTCGCCTTTGACCATTAGCAGAATGGCGTTTTTCTCAGCGTTGTAGAGGTAGATGCCTTCGCGGGTGAAGAGGTAGATGTCGTACTCTTGCACATTGACTGCGGAGGGGGCGACACGCTTCATCTCGTCGGGACGGTTGTAGCCATAGGCGCTCCACAGCAGGCTGGAGATGAGTTCCAGTGGGATTTCCTCTTCGTGAAGATCGCGAATGGTACGGCGTTCTTTCAAGGCATGGATAAACGGCGCGTGAAGACCTTCGTAGGACATCGGGAGCTCAATGGTCTCAAGGGCATTGACGTGAATGGTGCCGTCCTCATTGGTACCGTTGACAGAGGGCACACGATTGTTGACAGTGTTCTTTTTCTGGGCCTGTGCTCCGCAAATGGAGACAATCACCACGAGGGTGAGAATGAGAATCTTTTTCATTGTAATGATGGGTTTATGTTTGACTTATTGATTTTCTCTAGTGCTAGTTTCTTGGTGATGCGTACTTTGCTACCTTTGGTGAGGGTGGGGAGGTCGAACATGAGGTCGGTCATCACATTCTCCATGATGGAGCGCAGTCCACGGGCACCAAGTTTGTATGCCACGGCTGTGTCGACAATCGCGTCGAGGGCCTCTTTGTCGTATACCAAGTCCACATCGTCCATCTTGAAGAGTGCCTGATACTGCTTGGTGAGGGCGTTCTTAGGCTCGGAGAGGATGCGGCGTAGGGCATCGCGGTCGAGCGGGTCGAGGTAGGTGAGGCGTGGGAATCGTCCCACCAGTTCGGGAATGAGACCGAAGTGCTTGAGATCCATTGGGAGGATATAGCGCAGCATGTTCTCACGGTCGATATTCTCGCGGGTGCGGGTGCCGCTGTAGCCGATGACGTTCGACTTCAGTCGCGAGGCGATGTTGCGGTCGATACCGTCGAAGGCACCGCCAGCGATGAAGAGGATGTTGCGTGTATCCACCTGTATCATTTGCTGTTCGGGGTGCTTTCTGCCACCATAGGGCGGCACATTCACCACCGCGCCTTCCAGCAGTTTGAGCAGGGCCTGCTGTACGCCTTCGCCCGACACGTCGCGAGTGATAGAGGGGTTGTCGCCCTTGCGGGCTATCTTGTCAATCTCGTCGATAAAGACAATGCCGCGCTCGGCAGCCGCGACATCATAGTCGGCAGCCTGCAGTAGGCGCACAAGCACATTCTCCACGTCGTCGCCCACATAGCCCGCCTCGGTCAGAGTGGTGGCATCGGCGATGCAGAACGGCACGTCGAGCAGCTTGGCAATGGTGCGAGCCAGCAGGGTCTTGCCAGTGCCCGTCTCGCCGACGATAATGATGTTCGACTTCTCTATCTCCACATCGTTGGTGTAGTTATGCTCGGCGGAGTACTTAAGTCGTTTGTAGTGATTGTATACAGCGACGGCAAGCACACGCTTGGCATCTTCCTGCCCGATGACGTATTGGTCGAGGTAGTCCTTTATCTCCTGTGGCTGGGGGATGGCTCCGTTGCGGTATCGTTTTTGATTTTGTGAAGAATGGTCTGTTGTGAGGTTTTCTTGAACCATCTTGGCTGCCTGTGTAACGCACGCGTCACAGATGAACCCGTTCATGCCAGTGAAGAGCAGTCGGGTCTGCGATTCGGGTCGACCGCAGAAGCTGCAATGGTTTTCTGGTGTAGTCTTTTTAGCCATTTTGAACTATTAAATGAGTGCATTTCGGTCGGCATCTTGCCGGATAAATATAAATAGTAGAAGAGTGAAGGCTATGAGCGACGACCCTCCGTAGCTGAAGAAGGGTAGCGGAATGCCTATCACGGGCACCAGTCCCAGCACCATGCCAATATTGACAAAGAAGTGGAAGAATAGTATTGATGCCACAGAGTAGCCATAGAAGCGTGCGAAGGTAGAGCGTTGTCGTTCTGCCATGGTGACGAGTCGTATCAGTAGCAGGATGTATGCCGCCACTACGATGATGCAGCCTACAAACCCCCATTCTTCACCCACAGTGCAATAGATGAAGTCGGTCTCCTGCTCAGGCACAAAGTCCGCTTTGGTGATGGTGCCATTGAGGAATCCTTTTCCCACCAATCCACCTGAGCCGATGGCAATCTTTGCCTGGTCTACATTGTAGCCCACTCCCTGCGGGTCCTCGACCTTGCCTAGCAGCACATAGATGCGGTCGCGTTGGTGCGATTCCAGTATGTGTTCGAAGGTAAAGTCTACGGAGAAAATAAATAGGCAGCACGCCAAGAAGAACCACAGCGTGTGCCAATAGTTCTTCGACGAGCGTTTCGGCAGCCACACAAACAGATACAACAGACATATCGCCAGTACGATGCCCATCAGTACATACTTGTTTACCAACAAAGCCGCGACAAATAGGGCGATGGCAAGCACGCCCACCAGCAGAATGTATTGCGACAGCCCCTCGCGGTAGAATGCTAGCAAGAATGCTAGAAACACCAAGGCTGAGCCAGTGTCGTGCTGTAGTAGTATCAGCCCTGCGGGTACGGCCGTCAATAGTCCAAGCGTCACCTTGGTGCGCAGTAGCGTAATGTCTAGGTCGATGGCGCTGATATATTTTGCCAGTACTAGCGCAGTGGCAAATTTGGCGAATTCCGATGGCTGTAACTTGAAGGCACCGAAGTCAATCCACGATTGTCCGCCGTTGGTCACAGTGCCGATAAACAATGTGGCAACCAACAATAGCAGCACAACGCCATAGATAATATACGAGGCATTGGAAAAAAAGCGTGGCTGGATGAAAAGCACGCAGATGGCGATAATGAAGGCGATGCCTATCCAGAGTAGCTGTTTGCCATGCTGAACCCCAAAGTCGAATACCCCTGGGTGCATCTCGTTATAACAGGCGGCATATATATTCACCCACCCGAATAGCACCAGTCCTAGGTACAGACCTATTACCAGCCAGTCAAAACGTTTCTTTTCTGTTGTTACTTTTGTTGCCAAGATTATATCAGTTTCTATGTTTGTCTAGTGTTTCTAGTACGTCAAATGTGCCTAGAACTAGAAATGTTATCTTTTCCTCGGTTTCTTCACCCTGCGGGTTAAGGGCAGTTTCTGGCAAGGATTCACATCAGTGTAATACTTCTCAAACTCCTTGCGCTTCACCTCGCCGTTGATATATTTTTCTATAATCAGGCTGGCGATGGGTGCCGCCCATGTGCCCCCGCCGCCTTGTGCGTTCTCTACATACACTGCCACAGCAATCTTCGGATTGTCCCTCGGTGCAAAGGCGATAAACACTGAGTGGTCGTTGCCGTAGTTCTCGGCTGTGCCCGTCTTGCCACACACGTCCAATCCTGGCACGTCGGCCTTGTGTGCCGTGCCGCCCGCACCATGCACCACGTCGTACATCCCCCGTGCCGCAATGTCGAAATACTGCCGTTCGATGCCTGTTTCATGTCTTTCGTAGAATGCGGGATTCTTTGTTGAATCGGGTCCGTAGTAACGTACCAGATGGGGAGTATAGTAGTAGCCACGGTTGGCGACAATGCATGCCAGATTTGCCATCTGCAAGGGTACTACCTCCACCTCGCCTTGTCCGATGCTGTTGGAATAAATGGTGATAAATGACCATCGGTTCTTGCCGTACCATTTGTTGTAGAACGATGTGTCGGGAATGTTGCCCCCCTTTACGTCTGGCAGGTCTATTCCCAGCCGTTGTCCAAAGCCGAAACGTAGCATATAGTCGTGCCACACCGTAAGTCCATACTGGCTGTCCTTGGCAGCATTCTTATATTTGCCCTGCTGTATCACGCGGCGGTAGGTGTAGTAGAAATAGGGGTTGCACGACATCTTGATGGCCTCTTGCACCGTGCGTGCGCTCGGGTGCCCGTGGCAACCGATTATTTTGTCGCATACAAAGCCCGTTGTCGGAGTAATCACGCCCAGATGCAGCGCTATCATTGCCTGCGCCACCTTGAAGATGGAGCCCGGCGGATACTGCGCCTGCAGGGCACGGTTAAACAAGGGCTTGGCTATGTCGTTGTTCAGGTGTGTGAAATTCTCGCCACGAATGCGGCCTACCAGCAGGTTGGGGTCGTAGCAGGGAGCTGACAGCAGTGTCAGCACCTCGCCTGTCGAAGGCTCTATTGCCACGATGCAGCCACGTTTGTTTGCCATCACCCGCTCGGCATACTCCTGTAGTTCTGAGTCGATAGTCGTATAGAGGTTCATCCCCTCTAGCGGCATCGTGTCCAGCTGCCCGTGCATATAGGGACCTATCTCACGATTGTGAACATCCACGTGCATTATCTTCTTACCCTTCAGGCCGCGCAACTCCTTCTCATACGACTTCTCCAATCCGCTCTTGCCGATATAGTCCCCTCGCTTGTAGTAGGGGTCTTTCTCCAAATCTTTCTCGTTCACCTCGCCCACATATCCGAGCACATGTGCTGCTATCGGCTTGCCATACAGGCGAAGCGTCCTTTTTGACACATAGAAGCCCTTGAATCGGTACAGCAAATTTTCCCACCGACCGAAATCCTCCTTCGATATCTGCTTCATGAATATCGATGCTGAGTAGGGCGAATACTTATAGGCCTTCTCCATCCGTTCGTTAAACGATTCCCTTGTAATGCCCACCGCATGGCAGAAATAGTTCGTGTCCAAGTCCTTCACCATACGGGGTATCACCATCAGGTCGTACACCGCCTCGTTATACACCAACAGCTCGCCGTTGCGGTCGTACATCAGTCCACGGGCTGGATACTGTGTCACATTACGTAACGACTGGTTCTTCGCTTTCTCCTTGTATTCCTTGTCAAACAGTTGCAACATCGACAGTCGGAGCACAAACAGTACTCCGATGACTAGAAAGATAACTTTCACTATTCCACTGCGATTGCTATACTGGTTTGACATTTTAGAGCCTATTAATCAAATTGCAAAGATACAACTTTTTCTCCGATTGTAATATTTCCGTTTTTGTTTTTATGCAAAAGCGACTACAAACATAAAAAAAGGCAAACCGTCTGGCTTGCCCTTATGATTGTGGATAATGGTTCTTAGATAGCGCGGGTGAAAACCAGCGGGAAAGCGTAGGCGTTGTCCTCGTCACCCTCGTCGGCAATGTGCAGCACGATGGTGATGGCATCAGTGGTGTTGTCGTAGGTGAAGGGAATCTGGCAGGTGCTGGGTTCACCGTCCTCGTCAAGAGCGTTGGCAGTGAGGGCACCGGTCTGAGTGGTGGGATCATAGGTGTAGGCGAAGTTCATGTTAGCAACTTCCTGCAGGCCGTACTCGTCGCCGTCAGCCGTCAAGTCAAAGGCAATGACGTTTTCAGGGAAAGAGAGGTGGGCATAGCTGGAGTCGAAGCTGAGACCGAACTCGAAATTCAGGATAATGCCATCGACGCTGTCGCAACCAAGGTCGCCAAGCGAAATGGTGTCGTTCATCACGTAGGTCCAGTTGGTACCGATAAGGTCGGCAGCGCTCTTGACCATCACATTTTCGTTGGTGTCATTGCCACCATTGATGGGGACGATCTGTTCTTCT
>CAMZFW010000084.1 GCA_947306225.1 uncultured Bacteroidales bacterium | reverse complement strand
TCGTTTGCCGTCCAGGCGACGGCAAACGACCCCCCAATCGGTAAAATGCGGTAAGTTTCGGTAGAATGCGGTACGATGCAGTAAGTTTCGGTAAAATGCGGTAGAATGCGGTAAGATGCGGTAGGAATCGGTAAAAGCGTGGGAAAAAGTTGGTATTTTTGCAAAACGAAAAATGGATGCTATGGCGGTGTTGATTGACAGGACTAGTAACGTAATGAAAGGCGGTGCGTGTGCCACTGGTACACAAAAGTTATTATTAGACGTGTTTGCACAGTATTTATTGTGAGCTAGGAACGTCATCTTTGATATGCTTGCCAAATGGGAAAAAATATTTTTCTGCTATATTGATTTTTTTATGTATATTTGCAATTTGATATATAATACACATTGAAACACAACAAACACTAACACAGCACACAAGCCATGGCCGAAAGCAAAAATAAATCTTGGAAAACCAGTCCAAATAAATGGAAGTACCTGAAACTAGCCATCATATATTTTACGACCCCAAGCAAAGTATATGAGATTGCACACAAGTCGCGGGGAGCCAGTATGCGCGAACGCATCATCCGAAGCCGTTTGGTGGAGATGGGCGTGCTCACACGCGACAAGAGCAACTCGAAGAGCGACATCGACCTTGAGAACAGCCATATCTAACAAGTCCATATCACCTAAACAAGGATATAAACAATAGAATTACAAACATAAAACAAATCATTGTCATGAAGAAATCCATTGTAGCCGCCTGCATCGTTATGTTATTTGCAATCGTTGCTGCTTCGTGCACCCACCACACCTGCCCTGCCTACCGTGGCTCCGTAGCCGAGGTGGTAGAATAACATCCGAACGAAACAAGATTTGCAGAGCCTTATCCCCTGATTCGGGAAAAGGCTCTGCCTCTTTTTATCCCAATCAGACAATATGGTCTAGAATGATATAGAACCATGTCTATTGGCAATAGATTTCGCTCTAATATAATATTTGCCAAACATTAGAACACGGGTTCCTCTCGATGAGAGACAACATTTTCGTTGTCAGTGGACTTGGCTCTAGAAATGGTGGATTATGGCTCTTTTGGCGTAGGAAGAATTATTCGCTAATATTGCCTGCGAAACTGTGCGCCACCTTATTGACATAGGTTTTCGACACGGGAATGGTCTTGTTGCTCTGCGCCAATTCGATGACCATGCCATCCTTCTCCTTGCGAATCAGTTTGATATTCTCTAAATTGACCAGATAGCCTCGATGACAGCGCATTAAGCCGATGTTGGCATAGGTGCCTTCGACATTCTTCATTGAGTTGTGCAGGATGAAGCAGTCCTCGTGATCCTCATTGATATAATGGATATTGGTATAGTTGTCTGAAGCCTCGATATAGAGCACGTTACTCTTCTTAGTGGCGAAAACGAGACGGCCACCACGGTCGAAGAAGTTGACGGTGTCACCCACCAACGACTTATCCTGCTCTTGGGAAGGAATCATGGCATGAAGCGCGTCAATCTCATGCCGTTTTTCTTCGAGCATAAAGATAAGGATAGAAATAATGTAGGGTACTAACAGTATACCTATAATATCAAGGAAAATACGAACCATAAGTTGGGAGAACGCGATGTCCTGCCGCATGTTGATACCGTCAGCCAGCAAAGTCAGCGCAAAGGTGAAGACTATAATCTCAACTAGAATCCAAAGAGCATAGCCGGCAATGTGCATGGTATGCCACTTTTGATACTGATATAATATAATGCGGCTGACCAGCATTATGACGAAGCCTGTCGCCACCACAATGATGGTGTAGATAGGTAGGTGGAAACGCGAAAGACTATCGCTCATGCGCATCACACCTAGCGGACGGTATATCGCCACAAAGGTTGATGCGAAGAGTGCGACACATATTAAAAAAAGTACAATACTGCGTTTTTGTGTCAGAAAATGGGGGGCATGAAGCTCCACTTTGGCCAATGTATCTATAGTTAAATTCTTTTTTTCGTCCATTATAATCAAATTTCGCCCAAAATAACGCAATTTCACCCACAATATTATATGAAATGTCCTTTTTTTTTTCGTGTTTCAATAATTCTGTGTTTCTTTGCACCCGCAAAATAAATGTTAAAAACCATGAAAATCATTGGAACAGGAAGTGCTGTACCGTCAAAAAGCGTCAGCAACGAAATGCTGACAGGCTTTCTCAACACTAGTGACGAGTGGATTTCCACTCGCACGGGAATACGTACACGCAGAATACTCACAAACGAAAAACTCGAAGACCTAGCAGTCGATGCGACCCGTGCGGCCCTTGAGTCCGCCAAGATATCGCCCGAAGACGTGGATTTTTTCATTTGCTCAAATGTGTCGAATAACTACGTCACACCTTCGCTGAGCGCCATCGTTCAAGAGGCAGTGGGCAGCCATGCGCCATGCATCGACCTCAACGGAGCATGTGCGGGGTTCATCTATTCGCTCGACTTTGCAGATGCCTATCTACAAACCGACCGCGCCAAAAACATTCTAATTCTCTGCGCTGAGGAGCCCACCCGCTTCTGCGACTGGCATCAGCGCGAAACCAGCGTACTCTTTGGCGACGGTGCCGGAGCCGTTGTTGTCACAAAGGGCGACGGCCTGCAGTCGTTGCACCTGACGGCATCGCCCGACAAGGATGTTATCTACTACAAACGTCGTCTGGAGAACACGCCCTACGAGCATCGTGGCGTGGATGTCGACGAACCGCTAGTGATGCAGGGGCGCGAGGTGTTCCGCATGGCTGTGGAATCGTCGCAGAAAGACCTCGACATCGTTATGACCAAAGCCGGGGTTACATCGGAGCAAGTGGATTACTTCTTACTTCATCAGGCCAACATGCGCATCATTAAGGCCATCCGTGAACAAATCAAACAACCCGAAGAAAAATTCCCCACAAACATCGAACGCTACGGCAACACCTCATCGGCTAGCATACCCATTCTGCTTGACGAACTCTCGCGTGAGGGTAAGCTGCATCAGGATGCCATTCTGGCACTAAGTGCCTTTGGAGCCGGATTTGTAACAGGTGCCGCCGTGATGAAATGGAATACCATCAACTACGATTAAGCGATATTATTAATATTAGGTACAATATAAATAAAGATATGAGACGAGTAGTCATTACCGGACTAGGGTGTATCACCCCTCTGGGAAACAATATAGAGACCTTGTGGAACGGGCTTGTTAATGGTGTCTGTGCCATCGACTTTATCAAAAACATTCCCACCGACGACCTGCCAGTCAAACTGGCTGCCGAGGTGAAGAATTTCGACCCATTGGCAGAAGGTATCGACCGTGCAACGGCACGCCACAACGACAATTACGCCCTGTTCGCCCTTGCCGCCGCACGGCAGGCAATGGCAGATTGCGGACTTGAAGTGGGTCGCGATGTGGCACCCGAGCGCATCGGCTGCGCCATTGGTTCGGGCATCGGCGGCATACAGACATTCCTGCACGACCATTGCGTGCTGCTGAACGAAGGCCCTCGCCGCGTACCACCTCACTTCATCCCGATGTTGATTGCCAATATTGCTTCGGCCGACGTGGCCATCATGTTCCACGCCGAAGGCCCCAACCTGCCGGTGGTGACGGCATGTGCCACGGGTACACACTCTGTGGGCGAGTCGTTCCGCATGATACGCGAAGGTCTTGCCGACGTGATGATTACAGGTGGTAGCGAAGCTGCCATCACCGACATCTCCATCAGCGGATTTGCCAACAGCAAGGCTCTTGCCACCAGCACCGACCCCGCAGCCGCATCGCTGCCCTTCGACAGCCGCCGCAAAGGCTTCGTCATGGGCGAAGGCGCAGGTGTGCTGATACTTGAAGAATACGAACATGCCGTGGCACGCGGTGCCAAGATTTATGCCGAGGTTTGCGGCTATGGCAACACCTGCGACGCTCATCACTATACGGCACCTCGTCCCGACGGCAAGTGTGCCGCCAACGCCATTGCCTTGGCATTACAAGGAGCCGGATATAAGGAAACTGAGCACCTATATGTCAATGCCCACGGTACGGGCACCCCGCTCAACGACAAGACCGAGACCATGGCACTGAAGATTGCCATGGGCGAAGAGGCAGCCCGCAAGGCAGTCATCAGCTCCACCAAGTCGATGGTGGGACACATGCTGGGTGCTGCCGGCGCGGTAGAGGCCATCATCTCCGCACTGACGATTAAGAACGGCATTGTGCCTCCGACTATCAACCTGAACGAGCCCGACCCCGTTTGCGACCTAGACTACACGCCCCATACGGCACGCGAGTACGCAGCCGACGTGGCCATATCCAACTCGTTCGGTTTCGGCGGACAAAACGCCTGCATTGCATTAAGAAGAATCTAAATACATATTATACCCATGCAAAGAGAAGAAATAAAGACGTTTCTACCCCACC
The DNA here is from genome assembly GCA_947306225.1 of uncultured Bacteroidales bacterium. Lineage (GTDB taxonomy): Bacteria > Bacteroidota > Bacteroidia > Bacteroidales > P3 > Colimorpha. The sequence goes on along the minus strand of CAMZFW010000084.1, from coordinate 6,748 downwards.
GCGAACCCATGTTGTTGGTTGACGATGTGGAGATGATTGGCGACCAAGCCATTGCTCATTATCATGTCAAAGGTGACGAGTTCTTCCTTCAGGGGCATTTCCCTGGGTATCCTGTCGTGCCTGGCGTTATTATCTGTGAGATTATGGCACAGTCGTGCTGCATCCTCATTCGTGAGGAATTGGAGAAAGGTTGCACCCCCTTCTACAGCGGCATCGACGGGGCACGTTTCAAACGCCAGTTGCGTCCGGGCGAGACCCTTACTATCGAAGGCCGTATCACCAATCGGCGTGGACAGACATTCTTTGTCGAAGCCAAGTCGACAGTCGATGGACAGCTTTGCTGCAAAGGCAACCTAATATTCACACTAGTCCCAAACGCTAAATAACAAAAATAAGACCATGGAATTATTAAAAAATAAGACAGCCCTTATCACAGGAGCATCACGTGGCATCGGACGCAGTACTGCGCTGCTTTTTGCCGAAGAAGGTGCCAACGTCATATTCACCGACCTGCGCGAAAACGAGAACAGCGATTCGCTCGTCAAAGAACTCACCGCCAAAGGCGTTAAGGCCATGTTCATTGCCGCCAATGCCGCCGACTATGACGAGACCTTAGCCGTCGTCAGCAAGGTGGAGAAGGAATTTGGCCGTCTCGACGTGCTGGTGAACAATGCCGGCATCACCCGCGACAACCTGTTGCTTCGCATGTCGCCTGCCGACTGGGATGCCGTCATCCAGACCAATCTCCGTTCGGTATTCAACTACTGCAAGGCTTTTGCCCCCATGATGATCAAGCAGCGCAGCGGCTCTATTGTCAACATCAGCTCCATCGTTGCCATCAACGGCAATGCCGGCCAGTGCAACTATGCAGCCGCCAAGGCGGGCATCATCGGTTTCACCCGCTCGTTGGCGAAGGAACTGGGTGGCCGCAACATCCGTTGCAACGCCGTTGCCCCAGGCTTCATCGAGACCCCGATGACCCAGCAGCTCAGCGAAGAAGCCCGTAAGAACTGGATGGCACAGATTCCGCTGAAACGTGGCGGCACCGACCTCGATGTTGCCCGCGTCAGCCTGTTCCTCGCCTCCGACTTGGCAGGGTATGTCACCGGACATGTGCTCTGCTGCGACGGTGGCCTGGTACTCTAGTTTGCACCCTTTAGCAACATCACACAATGGAAAGAACGTTAGAACAACTCTCTTCCGAAATTGTCGAGCAGGTTTCCACCCAGTTGGGCATCACCAACGCCATCAACTTGGACGACCGCCTAGCAAGAGACTTGGGAGCCGACTCCATCGATATCGTGGAACTCATCATGAGTGTTGAACGGAAATACGATGTGAAACTGCCCGAACACGAGACTGGAGAGATAAAGACCGTTCGTGATATAGTAAAACATGTTTATAACGCTATTAACCAAAAATAGACACCATGTCTGAACTTAAAATTGTGGTGCTTGCCAAGCAGGTACCCGATACACACAATGTGGGCGGCGATGCCATGAACCCCGACGGCACTGTCAACCGTGCCGCCCTGCCCACAGTGTTCAATCCCGAAGACCTCAAAGCCCTCGAAATGGCTCTGCAGGTAAAGGACCGCATGCCCGGCAGCCATATCACAGTCGTTACCATGGGTCCCCAACGGGCTGCCCAAATCATCAAGGACTCATGCTCGCGCGGTGCCGACGACGGCTTTGTGCTGAGCGACGCACGTTTTGCCGGCTCCGACACCCTTGCCACCTCATACGCCCTATCGCAGGCCATACGCCAACTGGGAAAGGTGGACATCGTCTTCTGTGGCCGTCAGGCTATCGATGGCGACACGGCCCAAGTGGGTCCGCAAGTGGCCGAGAAACTGGAGATACCTCAGGTGACTTATGCCGAGGAGCTCTGTGCGGTGGACGGCAACAGCATTGTGCTTAACCGCCGTCTGGCCGACGGTGTCGAACAAGTGCGCTGCGCACTGCCCGCTCTGGTCACTGTCACTGCCACAGCCCCCGACTGCCGCTATCCTCACGCCCACCGTCTGCTGCGTCTTGCCAAAGAGGAGGTGCGCTTCCTCAATGCCGACGATGTCAATCCCGAACTCGAGCGTCTAGGCCTCAAAGGTTCTCCCACCAAGGTGAAGAAAATCGACAACATCGTCCTTTCGCACAAGGAGAGCTGCCAAGTCGATGCCACCCCAGAGGCTCTTTCGCAGCTGATGGCAACACTATCTAAAGAACACATCATCTCGTAACCATAACACCCTAACCTAAAAAGTCGATTCAATGAACAATGTATTAGTATATTGCGAACTGACCCGCAGCAACCACATTGCCGATGTCAGTCTTGAAATCTGCACCAAGGGTCGCCAACTGGCTACCGAGATGCACGGCAAACTGCAAGCCGTGGTGGCAGGCAACAACATCGAGCATGCTGCCAAAGAGCTGTTCCCCTATGGTGTCGACGAGGTCTTTGTCGCTAACGACAGCCGCCTTGCATCATATCGCACCCTGCCCCACTTCACCGTGTTGAGCAAGGTCATTGAACAGCAACAGCCCGATGTAGTCCTCTTCGGTGCCACCACCGTCGGACGTGACCTTGCACCCCGTATTTCATCCTATCTGCGTTGTGGCCTCACAGCCGACTGCACCGCTCTCGAGCTGGGTCCGCACGACGATGCGAAGAGCGGCAAGCACTACGAGCAGCTCCTCCATCAAATCCGTCCTGCCTTCGGTGGCAACATCATCGCCACTATCGTCTCGCCCGAGACCCGTCCGCAGATGGCCACCATTCGCGAAGGCGTGATGAAGAAAGAAATACTCGATGCCAACCATCAGGGCACAATCATTCCCATCGACCTCGGCAACAGCCTCGATGCTGTCGATGGTGCCGTCACCATTCTCCACAGCGACATCGTTGAGAAGAACATCAACATCAAAGGAGCCCCCATTATCGTGGCTGGCGGCTACGGCATGGGCAGCAAGGAGAATTTCCAGTTGCTCCATAAGTTGGCACACATGCTGGGAGGCGAAGTGGGTGCCACCCGTGCCGCTGTCGATGCCGGCTTTGCCGAGAACGACCGCCAGATAGGCCAGACCGGTGTCACCGTCCGTCCGCGACTCTACATCGCTTGCGGCATCTCTGGTGCCGTGCAGCACCGCGCCGGCATGGACCAATCGTCTAAAATCATTTCTATCAACACCGACCCCCAGGCACCCATCAACGCCATTGCCGACTACACCATCATCGGCGATGTCAACACCGTGCTGCCGATGCTGATAGACAGTTGCAACAATATCTTGAAATAGCTATGAACTTTTATACCGACAACCCAAGTCTTTCATTACACCTACACCACCCCGACATGGTGCGGGTGGCCGAAACTGCCGAAAAAGGCTTCACCGAGCAGGGCACTGCCATCCCTGCCAATAGCGAAGAGGCCATCCAGCAGTACGAAATGATTCTCGACCTCCTAGGCAATATCTCCGCGGAGGTCATCGCCCCCAACGCCGCCGATGTTGACCTTGAGGGTCCGCATCTGGTCGACGGTCGCGTGCAATACGCTGCTGGCACCCGTAAGAACCTCGACACCCTCGTGCAGTCGGGGCTCTATGGCATGACCCTCGAACGTCGCTTTGGTGGTCTCAATATGCCTCGCGTCGTTGCCGTCATGGCTGCCGAGATTATCGCCCGTGCCGACGTAGGCTTCGCCACCATCTGGGGTTTGCAGGACTGTGCCGACACCATCCAGCAGTTTGCCTCCGAGGAGCTGAAGCAGAAGTACCTCCCCCGTATTCAGGACGGTGCCACCTGCTCTATGGACCTTACCGAGCCCGATGCCGGTAGCGACCTCCAGTCTGTGCGCCTGCGTGCCACCTTCGACGAGGCCAACAACTGCTGGCGTTTGAACGGTGTCAAGCGTTTCATCACCAACGGCGATGCCGACATACACCTCGTGCTTGCACGCAGTGAAGAGGGCACTACCGACGGTCGTGGTCTCTCCTACTTCGTGTTCGACCGTGCCGACGGCGGCATGACCGTGCGTCGCATTGAGAACAAGATGGGCATTAAGGGCTCTCCCACCGCCGAATTGGTCTTCAACAACGCACCAGCCCAGCTTGTCGGCGAACGCCGTCTGGGTCTTATCAAATACGTCATGTCGCTCATGAACGGTGCCCGCCTTGGCGTGGGTGCCCAGTCGATTGGCCTTTGCGAGGCCGCCTGTCGCGAAGCCGACATCTATGCCGCCACTCGCGAACAGTTTGGCCATCCCATTGGCGACTTCATTCAGGTGCAGGACATCCTGCGTGCCATGCACGCCCGCACGCTTGCAGCCCGTACCTTGATGTATGAGACAGCCCGCTACGTCGACCTCTCCGCCTCCTCCAAGCAGGCTTCGCGCGTAGCCGACATGCTCACTCCTCTTGTCAAGCTCATGGCCAGTGAATATGCCAACCGTTGCGCATACGACTGCATCCAGATTCACGGCGGTAGCGGATTTATGAAAGAATACGCCTGCGAACGCCTCTATCGCGATGCCCGCATCCTCACCATCTACGAGGGCACCAGCCAGCTACAGGTCGTTGCCGCTCTTAAGGGTATTGTCAGCGGTGGCTACCTGAAGATTGTCGCCGACTACGACAGCAAGGCTTCTACGCTCACCCTCACTCCCAAGCTGGCCGAATGCCTCGCCGCTCTGCGCAAAGGTGTGGAACGCTACAACGCCATGTACGACAACGCTGCCACCGAAGGCACCTCGGCACCCCGTTTCGAGCATCACGCCCGTCGCCTCACCGAGCAAGTCGCCCTCATCATCATGGGCTATCTGCTCCTGTTCGACAGCGTCCGCGACAACAGCTACACCGATGCCTGCCGCTGGATTACCGAGCAGTTGTAAGTTTATCTAAAGTAAAAAGTAAAAACTAAAAACTAAAAGGCGTCCACAGATGGAAGCAGATTTTAGTTTTTAGTTTTTACCTTTTAGTTTATTGTTCCTAAAGCATCCGTTCCAACTCGGCGATGCGGGTACGAATCTTGTCGGCTTGGCCTTGGAGGAAGTCTTCGCTGTATTTGGCATCACAGAAGCCGTTGCCGCGGGCAATGTAGGCGGCATCGTCCTCCATGTCCACCTCTAACTCCTCATAATTAAGCAGCAGCTTCCGTTGCCGCTCAAGCTCCTGTATTATCTCTTCCCTCGTCATAAATTGAAGTTAATAGAAAGTTGAGGATTGAAAATGATGCCGTACACATACAACTTTCAACTCTCAACTTTCAACTTTCAACTATTAGAGGCCTATCTTCTCGTTGACAATCTTGATAATCTCAGCCTCGTGCTCAATGGCGCGAGCCTCACGGTCGGCAGCCTTAGCCAGGATGTCGTTCTTGAATGCCTCGTCCTTCAGCGAACTGGCGTTAATCTTCACATTCAAGTGGGCACCCATCACGGCGCTGCGGGCTGCCAATGCGCCCACACCGCCGTCGGTCACGCTAGCGGGGTTCCCCCACTCCACCATGGCGCGGCACACCTCGAAGGCCTCGAAGCTCTTCTGCATCGTGTGGAACGGCACTTCGGTAGCAAATTTCGTAGCCTCTTGGATAGCAGCCGTGCGGGCAGCTTTCTCCTCGTCGGTCTTCTTAGGCAGGCCGAAGGCGTTCATAATCTTATTGAATGCGTTGGTATCCTCGTCCACCAAGTGCAGCAGCTCGGTCTTCAATGCCTGACCCTTCACAGCCACATCGCTGAACTTCTCCCACTCGTCATCGTAGGCAGCCTTGCCGCCCGTCAGGTTGGCAACCATCGTGCCCAACGATGCTGCCAAAGCACCCATGTAGGCACTCACGCTGCCACCACCAGGAGCAGGGCTCTCGCTAGCCGTCTCGTCGCAGAAGCCTGTACAGGTCAGGTCGACCAGCTTCTTCTGGCTGTGGTCTTCAATCAGGAACTCAATAACCTTTTCCTTCGGGTCGAAGGGCTTCAGGTCGTCCAAGCCCATGCTCTTGATGGCCACCTTCATTATCTCGTCCTCGCTCACGCCGAGGCTGCGCTGCTGCTTGGCCAAGTAGTATTTACCAGCGTCAATTAGCACGCTCTTGGGAATCAAACCCACGATCTCACAACCCGTCACCCTCAATCCACGGTTGGCGGCGCAGCGGCACACCTCGTCGAAACAGAGGTGCACGGGAGCCACCTTGATGCTGGTAATATTCATCGACACCTGGGCGATGCCATAGTCCTCGATATACCAGCCGATGGCCTTGGTGCCCTTCAGCGTGCCGGGAATCATGATGGTGTTACCCTTCTCGTCCTTCATAATCTTGCCGCTAGGCTTGCCACCCTCGCGCTGCGGACGGCCCTTCTCGCGCACGTCGAAAGCCACAGCGTTGGCACGGCGGGTGCTGGTGGTATTGAGGTTGTAGTTAATTGCCACCAAGAAGTCGCGGGCACCCACCTGTGTGGCACCTGTTTGTGCCACATGGTCGTTCCACTCGTTGGGGCCAAAGTCGGGCTTCCACTCTTCACTGCCCAGACGACTGCTGAGGCTCTCATATTCGCCCGTGCGGCAGTAGGCAAGGTTGCGACGTTTGGGTTGGAAAGCCGCGTTCTCGTAACAGTAGATGGGGATATTCAGCTCCTCACCCAAACGTTTGCCCAGCTTGTGGGCATACTCCACCACCTCTTCCATCGTGATGTTGCTCACAGGGATAAGGGGGCACACGTCGGTGGCACCTTGACGCGGGTGGGCACCGTGGTGCTGGCTCATGTCGA
>CAMZFW010000083.1 GCA_947306225.1 uncultured Bacteroidales bacterium | reverse complement strand
CAACATAAGCAAATTCGCCTTCAACGCGTACCCATTCGTCGTCCTGGGTGTACTTTAAATTCTGAGGAATGTTCATTGTATTATTGTTTTATGTGTGATTAATATTTCGTAAAATTTTCTGCAAAAATACACATTTTCGACCGTATGACAAAAAAAAAGTGATAATATCAAATTTTTTTTTTAATTTTGCGCTGTCAAAAATCGTCTTGATGGTCTGCAGTTTCGTTTGTGTTGCGCTAGTAATCAAGGCGTTCCGCTATTCTTTATTGAATTATTATTTTTCTCAAAACAACTAAGAACATAGCTATTTACATGTATAGCAAAGCAGAATTAGAAGCTAAAGCACATATTGAACTTATCAATATTGCTAAAGAATTAGGCATAGCCCGGTCGTCGCGTCTCGACGCGCAGGATCTTATATATAGGATTATTGCCCTTCAGTCGGAGAATCCCCAAGCCCTCACGAAGGAACAGGAAGAACGGCGGCGGAGACCTTCCGCCAGCGATAAGGAGGGAGCCTCCGCAGGTGATAAGGTGGCCGATTCGGCTCCACGTCAGAAACGTGCACGTATCAAACCCACGCCCGTGGCAGAGTCGTCGATGACGTCGCCCGGACTGCATAAGCACATGCGTGGTGCCACTTTGGCAGGCAGCAGCACGGTGGGTAAGAATGGTGCCAAGAGTGCCATCGTCACTAGCAAGGACCTCACCTCGCCAGTGGAGATTGAGACATCAAGCATCAGCATTCCCGACTTTGTACTGCCTGAGGTGCCTTCGATTCCCGACGTGGTGTCGCCATCAGGCCGACTGATACGGCGGGGTGCCTCTTCTACAGAGCAAGAAGGGGTTGGCAATGTCCCAGAGGGTATGGTCGGCGGCGAGGAGCCTATGTCGGATGGACAGATGAATATAGCAGAACCAGCACCGGCTCCTAAGCGCAGAGGCCGGCCTAAGAAGAATGCCACCAAATCCGACACCAAACAGGAGGCGAAGCCTACCGACAATGCAACAGTCCAGGCGGAGGATAATTCAGCCCCAACGCAAGCTACGACAGAGACGACGGTCGCACAGCCCCCTGCCAAGAAGGCTGGAAGACCTCGTAGGAAGGGAACGGCGACAATGCAACCACAGGCATCTACCAAAAGTCAGAATGAAGAAAATGAAACCGCGCAGCCCGATTCCCCAAAGCTGGCAGATGAGGGTGTCGCATCTGTCGTCGACAAGGCGGAAACGACAGGCGACCAACCGGAACCTGCAGCAATGGTGCCTGGTGACAATCACGACAGGTTTAATCGCTTTGGCAAAAATGCCGCCGAAAGAGACCCTCAGTTGAGAAAAGGTGGCAAGAACAACCGTCCATATAAAGAGAATGCCAACAACGGAGAAGCGGATGTTATGCCGGAGAAGAAGGTGTATCCCTTTGAGATGGAGGGTGTCATCGAAGCCGAAGGTGTGCTGGAACTGGCTCCAGACGGTTTCGGATTTCTCCGTTCGTCGGACTACAACTATTTGGCATCGCCCGACGACGTGTATGTCTCAGCTCAGATGGTGCACATTCTAGGGCTGAAGACGGGCGACACTGTTCGTGGCACCGTGCGTCCACCCAAAGAGAACGATAAATACTTCTTCCTAGTGAAGGTGAGAGAGATAAACGGTCTGTCGCCTGAGCGCATCCGCGACCGTGTGCCTTTCGAGTCGCTCACACCCCTCTTTCCCGAAGAGAAGTTCAAGCTGACGGGTCACCCCAACGAGTCGAAGTCGACCCGCATCGTGGATATGTTCACCCCTATCGGAAAGGGTCAGCGTGGTCTTATCGTGGCACAGCCTAAGACGGGTAAGACTACGTTGCTGAAGGAGGTGGCTAATGCCATTGCCTATAATCATCCAGAGGTGTATCTGATGGTGCTGCTTATCGACGAACGTCCCGAAGAGGTGACGGACATGCAACGCAGCGTGAAGGCGGAGGTGATTGCGTCGACTTTCGACGAGCCTGCCGACCGCCATGTGCGTATTGCCAATATTGTGTTGGAGAAGGCAAAACGTCTCACTGAGTGCGGACATGATGTGGTGATAGTGCTCGACTCCATCACCCGTTTGGCACGTGCCTACAATACGGTGCAGCCTGCTAGCGGCAAGGTGCTGTCAGGCGGCGTGGAGGCCAACGCACTGCAGAAGCCGAAGCGTTTCTTCGGTGCGGCGCGTAACATCGAAAATGGCGGTTCGCTGACTATCATCGCCACCGCCCTCACCGAGACGGGCAGTAAGATGGACGATGTCATTTTCGAAGAGTTCAAGGGTACCGGCAATATGGAGCTGCAATTAGACCGCAAGCTGTCGAACAAGCGTATCTATCCCGCTATAGACTTGGCGGTATCGAGCACGCGTCGCGACGACTTGCTAGTGCCAAAGAATATGCTTGCCCGCATACTTGCATTGCGAAACATACTGACCGACATGACCTCTATCGAGGCGATGGAATTTTTACAGAAGAATATGGCAAATACGAAGAGCAACGAGGAGTTCCTCTTCACAATGGACAAGTAATGGCTAAAAGTGAAAGGTGAAATTGTTGTGTTTTTTGCATTAATAAAACAACACATTTTCACTTTTCACTTTTCTATTCAATAAATTATTTCAGATGAAACGTGGTTTTGGTAGTGACAACCATTCGGGTATCAGTCCCGAAGTCTTAAAGGCAATAGCAGCCGCTAATATCGACCATGCCGTAGCCTATGGTGACGACGAGTACTGTCAGCGTACCGAAGAGCTGTTTCGACAGACGTTTGGCGATCAGGCGAAGGTCTATTTTGTTTTTAACGGAACGGGAGCCAATGTGCTCAACATTGATGCCATGTGCCGTTCGCACCATGCCGTGGTGTGCTCGGATACGGCACATATACATGTGGACGAGTGTGGGGCTCCTCAGCGCATTGTGGGATGCAAGCTGCTCACGGTTCCCACACCCGACGGCAAGCTGACACCCGAACTGGTCAAGACCCAGCTGCATGGCTTCGGATTCGAGCATCACTCGCAACCCCGAGCTATCAGCATCGCCCAAGCCACCGAGTTGGGTACCTTGTACACCCTCGATGAGATTAAGGCATTGGCTGACTTGGCTCATTCGTACGGTATGTATCTGCATGTCGATGGCGCACGATTGGCGAATGCGGCTGTGGCATTGGGATGCACATTTAAAGAGATGACTACAGACTGCGGTGTGGACTGCCTGTCGTTTGGCGGCACCAAGAATGGAATGCTAATGGGTGAGAGTTGTGTGGTGCTCAATCCTGTGCTGGATGTGGACATGAAATATCGCCGCAAACAGATGTCGCAATTGTGCAGCAAGATGCGTTTCATAGCAGCGCAATTTGAAGCGTATCTATCTGCCGACCTCTGGCGACGCAATGCCGAACATAGCAACCGTATGGCACAATTGCTCTATCAGTCGGTGAAGGAATTGTCTGGGGTTCGTGTGATGTATCCTGTGCAGGTGAACAGCGTCTTTGTGCAGCTGCCTCATGAGGTGTGGACGGGTCTGCTCGACGATTATTTCTTCTACGATTGGGACGAGGCGAATAACGTGGTGCGCTGGATGTGCTCGTTCGACACCACCGAGGAGGATATATCCAACTTTGTCGCCGCACTCAAAAAGAGACTTTAAAACAATCCCATAAAAAATGTTATGATGAAGAAAATGATTTTTTTGGTTGCTGCAGCCCTGATTATGGCAAGCTGTACCTGCAACAAAGATGAATCGGTGGCCACACCGTCTAATGCCGAGGCCACTATGGCAACTATTATGAACCGTAAGAGTGTGCGTTCCTACACGGGCGAGGCTGTCAGCGACAGCACTATCACCCTGCTGCTACGTGCCGCTATGGCTGCTCCTTCGGGACGCAACATCCAGCCATGGCATTTCGTGGTGCTGCGCGATACCAGCCGCTACACTGCTATCTTTGGCGAAGACAACTTCAACATGCCCATGTTCAAAGCTTCTTCTGCAGTCGTGATTTTCTGTGCCGATACAACGGTCACAGCTCCTCCAAGGGACAATCCGCAAGGCGAGGCCGTCACCCGTCCCAATGGTCTTTGGCGTGACGACTTAGGTGCCTGTACCGAGAATTTCCTCTTGGCTGTCGAATCAATGGGTTTGGGTGCAGTATGGACAGCATTGTATCCCTATCCCGAACGTTTCGCACCTGTCAAAGAGTCTTTGGTATTGCCCGACAATGTGATGCCCTATTGCGCTGTGCCTATCGGTGTGCCCACTGGCGATGACCAGCCTAAGGACAAATGGAAGCCCGAACGTATCCACTACAACCAGTGGTAGACGAGCAGTGACCAGTGATTGTGAATCATCTGTTCAGCACGATGCGGAATACGGTGCCTTGTCCTTCGACACTGTATTTGACAAATATACGTCCTTTGTGATAGTCGCGGATGATGCGTCGCGACAATGATAGCCCTAGCCCCCAGCCACGCTGCTTGGTGGTGAATCCACTGTCGAATATCTTCTTTTGAATTGAGGGTGACATGCCGCGACCGGTGTCGGCAAGGTCGATGTAGACATGCCGTGTGTCGGAGGATACCACAACGGTGAAGGTGCCTGCGCCTTCCATGGCATCGATGGCGTTCTTGCAGATGTTCTCGATGACCCACTCAAATAGATAGCTGTTCAGTGGTACCACCAATTCCTCGTCGGGGAAGTTGGTGACGAACTTGACTTTGCGGGAGGCTCGTGTCTGCAGGTAGTTGATGGCGTTTTGTATGGCAGTGCAGACGTTTTCTTCCTTGAGTTCGGGTATGGAACCTATCTTCGAGAAGCGGTGTGTGACGGTTTCTAATCGCTTTAGGTCTTTGTTTATCTCTGCCGAATAGTTGGCATCGAGGGTCTTACCTTCGAGATATTGTGTCCATGCCATTAACGATGAGATAGGTGTGCCCAGCTGGTGGGCGGTCTCTTTGGCCATACCTACCCAGATGCTGTTTTGCTCCATGGTGTGGGCGGTGCGGAATAGGATGTAGGAGACGAGCAGCAGCACGCACAGCACGAAGAGATAGAGCAACGGCACCCATCTCAGGGCTTTCAGTAGGGGAGTGCTTTCATAGAAAAGGTAGGCGCGCTCGCCGTTGGGCAGGCGGAATTCTACGGGGTCGTTTTCTTCTTCCATCTCGCACAGCTTCTCTGCCAGCCTGTCGGGTGTGGCAAACTCCCGTGCAGGGATGTTGCCGCTGCCCAGCACAAGGCCTTGCAGGCTGTCGACCACCAGCACAGGGACAAATACCGAGTTGTTGGTGATTTCTGAGAGGAACGACTGGTTGAAGCCGTCGAGCACGTGCCGCAGGTCGGTGTATACTTTCGACTCTTTGTAATAGAGCGTCATGGGCATTCCCCAGATGCGGTAGTGGAAGGGCTCGTTGTGTGAAAATTCCTGTAGTAGGTCGCCCTCCAGTTTCTGTCCAGCCAGCTCGCTGGGCACGGTGATGATGCTGTCGCGGTTGGTGATAATGATGGCGGTCTCGCAGCTGTCGACGATGTAGCGTACGTAGTCGAGGCTGAAGTCGGCATCGGCTCCCATATCCCGTCGGTCGAAAGAACGCAGGATGTTGGTGTACATCTCCATCTTGCGGTGTTCGTCGAGTGCCACGCTGGCAAAGAACTGCTCTGAGTAGTTCACCAGTTCAGCCTTCTGGCTGATAGCGTTTGCCCACAGTTTTACCTTCTCTTGTTCCGATTTGCGTATCTGGTTCGACAGGTTATTGATTTCGAACAGCGCGAAGCCTGCCAGCAGCACTGTGACGGCAATGAGTATCCATTTGGCGCGTTTCATGGTGTCAGTCGAATTTGATGGTTTTGGCGGGTTCTATGTGCGAGATATAGGCGGTGGGGAGCAGCAAGGCCAGCAAACACACCGCAAGGCTGCCCACGCTGATAGCGACGAATGTGGTGGGGTTGAGCTCCACGGGCACGTTTTCCATCATATAGTTGGCACTGTCGAGGTGGAGCAGGTGCAGCCGTTGCTGCAGCCACCCCAGCAGCCATGCCACCGCGTCGCCCAGCAGGATGCCTTTGGCAATGATGGCGGCTGACTTGTAGAGGAATATCCGGCGTATGGAGCCGTTGGTGCTGCCGAGGGCTTTGAGGATGCCGATGGTGGAGGTCTTTTCGAATATCATGATGAGCAGTGCGGAGACGATGGCTACGGTGCATACCATCATCATAATGATAATGATAAGCACGATGTTGCTGTCCAGCAGGTCGAGCCATGCGAATAGGGCGGGATTTTGCTCCACGATGGTGTTCATGGTCAGGTCATAGCCTAGCTGCGCCAGCACGCTGTTACCCACCTCGTCCAGATGGCGGAAGTCATCGACCAGCACTTCATATCCGCCTGCCAGCGTGCTGTCCCACTCGTTGAGTCGCTGCACCTGTCGCAAGTCGCCCACGATGTAGTGCTCGTCGAAGTCGGCAAGGTCGGTGTTGTAGATGCCGCACACCTCGAAGGCTCGGGCACGGTAGCTCTCTCCTTGCCAGAAGTAGGTGCGCACCTTGTCGCCGAGGGCGATGCCCAGCTTGTTGGCGATAGTTTGCGAGACGATGATTTCGTTGCCCGCCTTTTCGTCAGGGAATGTGAACAGCCGTCCCTCTACCATGTTGGATGCGAAGAATGTGCTGTCGTAGCCGCTGTCCACCCCTTTGAGGATGATGCCGTGTATCTGGTCTTCGGTCTTGATCATGCCTCCTTTGTTGGCGTAAAAGCTGATATGCCGCACCCCCGGAGTCTGTCGTATGCGCTCCACTTCGGGACGGTCGGTTCCGATGGGGGTCTCCTCGTAGGTGTTGCCCATGGCATAGCTTGTCACGACCAGATGGGAGCCGAAGCCCACAACCTTCTGCCGTATTTCGCCCTGAAAGCCGCGCAGTATGCTCACCGCCAACACCATCACCATCACTCCTAGGGCGATGCTATAGGTGGCGATACTCACCAAGGGACCCGAATAGCTGTTTCGGTCCCTTGGTAAGAAACGCCGTGCGATGAATCTTTCGAAATTCACTGAGAATATAGTTCCCAAAATCAGAATACTCCGACTCCTCCGAATATTCCGACTCCTCCGACTATCCGGAATGTTTTAGAAAGCCATTGCAATATTGACAAAGTCGTCAGCCTTCAGCGATGCGCCGCCGATTAGTCCGCCATCCACGTCGGGGTTGGCAAACAGTTCCTTGGCGTTGGAGGGCTTGCAGCTGCCACCGTAGAGGATGCTGGTCTCTTCGGCAACCTCTTCGCCGTACTTCTCGGCAATCAGGCTGCGGATGAAGGCGTGCATCTCCTGTGCCTGCTCGGGTGTGGCGGTCTTGCCGGTACCGATGGCCCACACAGGTTCGTAGGCAATGATGATGTCGGCAAACTGCTCTGGTGTCAGGTGGAACAGACCGTCAACAATCTGTCTCTTCACCACCTCGAACTGCTTATTGGCCTCGCGCTCCTCCAGCACTTCGCCACAGCAGACAATGGGGCTGATGTTGTGTGCCAACAGTTGGTTCACCTTGGCGGCGACGATGGCGTCGGTCTCATGATAGTAGGCACGTCTTTCGCTGTGGCCTACAATGCAATAGTCCAGTTCCATCGACTCCAGCATCTTGGCCGACACCTCGCCGGTATAGGCGCCTTCCTCCTGGTCGCTCACATTCTGTGCGCCCACGGCGAAATAGCTGTCGTCGCCATAGTCGCTCACCATCTCCAGATAGGGGAACGGTGGGCAGATAATCACTCGGGTGTTCTCGTCGAGCGTCACCTGTTCCAGTTTGTCCATAATGCCGCTGACCAGCTCGTCAGCCTCGCTGAAAGTCTTGTTCATCTTCCAGTTGCCTGCTACAATGTGTTTTCTCATAGTTGTGATATTTTTATTATGTTGATATTTGATATGATTTAAAAAGGTTTTAGGGTTTAATGTTCGTTGATATGTTGCGCGGCAGCCATCCCCTCTTTAGAGGGGTGTCACGAAGTGACGGGGTATGTGTTTCAATTTTCAATTTTCAATTTTCAACTTTCAATTCCTTAGCTCCTCATATCGCTTCAAGAATGGCAGTATCGACCGTGTGGGCAGCACCTTGTTCATGATGATACGCCGTTCCTCGTTCAGTATTATCATTGTCGGTGCGCCGTGAACGTTGTACGCCTCTTGGTAATCGATGTTCACGTTGCTGCCACCCACGTTCACGAAGGGCAGCTGATGCTCGCGCACATACTTCTTCCATTTCGCCACATCGCCTTCATAGCCCACGGCATACACCTCGAAAATCTTGTTCCCCACCGCCGACAGCGAGTCGTATAGTTCCTTCAGCGTGGCGGTCTGCTCCTGACAGTGGTGGCAGTCGGGGTCCCAGAACCACAGTATCACATATTTCTGTGGGAACCGGTGCGACGAAATCCAGTCTTTCGGGTTGGTAGACTGGTTGGTGTCCGCCATCCACAGCTCTGCGCCCATCGCGCCGATAAGCGACTTCTCCAGATGCTCCAAAGTCTGCTGCTTTTTCGTCAACTCGCTCGGCAAAGCCCAGCCGCATTTGCCCGACAGGTAGTACTGCCGCACCAAGTAGCACCACACCGCGTCCCAGCCGATATTTTTGGTCGAACGATAGTATCTGGGCATAATGAAGTCCATAAAGTAGCGTAGCATCAGCGTGTCGTTCTCAATCCGGTGCAACACATTGTCCGCATACTTGCATATCGTGTCCTTGTCGGCGTGATACAGGCTTCCGAAGAAGTAGTAATTCATCTTGTTGAACAGGTCGGGAGTGTACACCAGACTATGGTCTGTCAGCTCCACATCGTCCCAGTAGTGTGTCAGATAGTATGTCGTCTTGTCCACCACCTCGTCTGGCACCTCGGGACCGTTAAACATCTCGGTCAGCTGGATGTATCTATACTGTTTGTACTTCTCAAGATAGCTGTTTTCGAATTCAATCATCTCAGCGGTGAGCAGCTTCATGTCGTTCTCAGCCGCCTCTTTCACTTTCGCATCGGTCGACTTCTTTCTCTGCTCTATGTCGCGCACCCTGCGTTTTGCCTCCTCCAGTTTGTTCGAGTATGTGAACATCACCTGGTTGGCGGGCGAGCCAACGATGTCTTTCTGTGGGTCTGCCACCTCTATCGATGGGGTGAGGTGGATGGTGAACCGCTGGCTGCCGTCGATGGTGAAGTCGACCAGAGCCTTCTTCGCCTCTTTTTGCAGCAGGGCATAGATGCCTGTCTCCCATTTGCGCTTGCCCGCGAAGGTGTAGGTGTCCTCCCCGTTCCGCTGCCCAACGCGTGCGCTGTCCAGTATTCTGAACTGGTCGCGGTAGTGCTGCCCAATATACAGCACGCTGTCCGTCTGGCTCCTCATCGGGATGACGAAGGTCATCTCATATTTCTGCGCATTTGTCAGGGGCATCAGTGCCCACGTCAGCAGTGCGATAACAATTGCTCTTTTCATCTTTATTATGTTGATACGTTGAATTGAATGTGTAAATGTGTTAATGTGTTAGTCCTTGGCGCATCAAAAGATTTACGAATTCTATTAATTTTCACTTTTCACTTTTCACTTTTCACTTTTCACCTTTCACTTTAATATAAAGTCTGCCACAATCGTGAAGGCTATATTGTCTTCAATATTGTCGTAGATATAGTTGGCCGATACGGGACATATCTGGTATGCCACGCCGAAGCCGATGTCCAGCAGCCCCCAGTGCACCAGCCTGTCGAAGCCCGTGGCGGGCTCCAGCAGCCCCTTGTTGGGCGACTGCAGTGGCAGTCCCTCCCACAGCCGTTGCCCCTGTGCGTCCTGCCCCAGCAGGTGTCCCCACATGGCGTTGGCCTGCAGGAAAGGGTGCGGTGCCGACCACGACAACTCCCACAGCGGCAGCGGTGCCGTGTAGTTGAGGCACACATGGGCGAACAGGTTGGCGGCAAACCTGTTCGGTCGCACCGTCAGGAACGAGTGCTTGAAGAAATACATGGCGTAGGCGGTGCCCGACAGGTCGAACATGCGGCTGTAGGGTGCCTCCTGCGAGGCGTAGCCCGTCTGGGCGAAAAGGTGCAGCCCCGTATTGCCCAAGTCGGCATCGTACTGTGCCAGTGCCTGCCAATAGTATTTTAGTTGAAAGTTGAGAGTTGAAAGTTGAAAGTTGGCTGTTGCACCCTGACCACTATTCCCATTTTCAATCCTAACGCGTCCGCCGCGCAGCAGCAGCGTCACACTTTTTTGCCAGTCGATGCGTGCCCGGGCCTCGGTGAACATACCGGTAGGGCTCTTTTGGCTCTCGTCGCGGGCAGGGTAGAGGCATCCCGTGCCGTCGAAGAGGTAGTTCTCCCACGTCTGTAGCAGACCCACCCGCAGGTCCAGCCCTCGGCGGGGTGTTGCCGTCAGGTCCAGCCCGCCGCCCTTCACTCCCACGAAGCGCGACGTGACGAGGCCGTCGTTGAGCGACTGTATAAGCATCCTATATTCCGCCAGCTGCCGCGATGCCGCCCGCTCCACGTCATTGTACGCCCACAGGAGCAGCCGCACGTCGCCCTTTCCGGGCAGCCGCAGCTGTGCGCCCATGCCGTACTTCCAGGCGCGGTCGCCCGTGCCGTAGGCGATGTAGGGGGTGAGGCACCACTGGCCAAAAACTTTGCGCTGCTGTGCCGCCGTTTCGCTCGGCGACACCCATGCAAACCCCAATTCGAAGCGCGAACGCTCGTACATATTGAAGTTATACAGGCGGTCCACATTGAGGTAAAGCGCATTCGGCGCATCGTAGCGCGTCAGCCGTATGCTTTGAGCCTCAACGCATAGCGTAGGCAATAACAATAGTGCTATAATCCAATTCTTCCGCATGATATGCGCATAATATGCAATTTGCAAAGATACGAATATTTTGCGGTATAATGAATTTTTTTTCACCTTGCTCGGTGAAGCGCATTATCAAGGGCCTTGAAAATGTGTTTTAAGACACCTCTCCACCATCTGGCAGGTCGGAGGTTTCTATTGCCTTCTTTTGCCAATTTGACTTGCACAATGGCGATACTCTTTTTTGTGTTTCGAGTATCAGGATGGTCGGGGCCTAATTTGTTTTCACGGATATGTAGGGCTTTGGTAAAGTAGTCAAGTGCTTCTCGGTAGTTTTCTTGATAAAATAGCGTACAGGCGATATTGTTGTACGAGGTGGCGGTGTCGGGATGCTCCGTTCCGAGGACTTTCTCACAGATTGCCAAATCCTTGAAATAGTACTCCAACGCCTTAGGGTAGTCGCTTTGGCTGTCGTACACACCGCCGATATTGTTGTACGAGCCGGCGGTGTCTGGATGTTCCTTGCCAAGGACTTTCTCACAGATTGCCAAATCCTTGAAATAGTACTCCAACGCCTTAGGGT
>CAMZFW010000082.1 GCA_947306225.1 uncultured Bacteroidales bacterium | reverse complement strand
AGCCCACCATGCAGTACTGTCCCTTGGTGCCCTCCAGCGTACGCAGGTGGTCGCCAATCACTTGGAACGCGTCGCGTCCATAGAAGTCGTCGGCATTGATGATGGCGAATGGCTCGTGTATCACCTCCTTCGCCATCAGGATGGCGTGGTTGGTGCCCCAGGGTTTCTCCCTGCCTTCGGGCACTGTGAACCCTTCGGGCAGATAGTCTAGCTCCTGAAACACATATTCCACCTCGATACGGTTGCCGAAATGGTCGGCGTTGATGTGCTTTTTAAACTCCTGTTCGAAGCTGTGGCGTATCACAAACACCACCTTGCCAAATCCGGCGCGGATAGCGTCGTTGATGGAGTAGTCCATGATGATTTCCCCGTTGGGGCCTACGCCGTCCATCTGCTTCAGTCCGCCGTAGCGGCTGCCCATTCCCGCAGCCAATACTAGTAATGTAGGTTTCATATTATTCTATTTTAAATGATTCTATCAGTTCTATCTTATCTATCATATCTATCCCCTCTATCTCCTCTCTCTAAAAAACTCCTTCATCAGCCTCTCGCACTCTTCTTTCATCACGCCGCTCACCACCACTGTCTTTGGGTGCAGCATCCCGCGTCCCAGCCGCTCGAAACCCCTCTTGGGGTCCGATGCGCCGTACACGATGCGTCCCACCTGCGTCCATCCCGCAGCTCCGGCGCACATCGTGCAAGGTTCCAGCGTGACATATAGTGTACACTCCGTCAAGTACTTTGCATCCAACATATTGGCCGCCGCCGTCAGTGCCAGCATCTCGGCATGGGCGGTCACGTCGTGCAGCCGCTCCGTGTTGTTGTGCGCACGGGCTATGATGCGGTCGCCGCTCACCACCACCGCTCCCACGGGTATCTCCTCCTCGTCGTAGGCGAGGCGGGCTTCCTGCAGTGCCTGCTGCATGTAGTACTCGTCGGGATTGTCGAAGATGCTCATCGGTTCTGGGTGTAGTCTTCGGTAAACAGTTTTAAATTGGGTGCCTCGTAGTGGTACGCGTGGTGCAGAATCACCACCTGGTTGTTATCCACTTGGTACGACTCCTCTTTGGGCATGAAGAACCCGCCGAACGGCACAAACTCGTGCCATGCCTTCCAGTCCACGCGCACTGCGTTGTGCGCCTTCTTGCCGTCGCCGAAGATGTGCTCGTCCTCTACCAGTAGCCCCAGCACCCCTGTCTCGCGCTCAAAGTAGTAGTAGCGGTCGAAGGTGTTCGGCATGGTCACAAACACGCGGTCCAACTTCTTCCCTTGGTATGTCACCTCACCTGCGTAGAATACCTCCCCACCCTTCTTCCGCCAGTTGTACAAAGCACCCCGTATGTCGAGCGGCAGGGTGATTCGGTAGTACGACTCGGGCGTCAGGGTTGCCCATTCGCGCCTCCCGGTGTGGAACTTGCGGAACAGTTTAACCCCGTCGGAGTGGAACCCGTCCTGCAGCTTGCCGCCCTGCCATATCTCGATGCGGTTGTAGAGGGGCGACATATACCATCGGTATATCGTTATCGTGTCGTTCGGGTGGCTGCGGTCGATGGCGTATGACACCACGCAGAACACGCTGTCGGTTTTCCTTTGGCTGAAGTCGACCATGCCTATATAGCGGTCTATCACCGCTATGGCGCGGGTGGTGTCGGCTCCCACCGTGTCGAACGTCATGGGTGCTGTCGGCTCCTCCTCCTGCTGCGCCCAGACTGTGCCCAGCCACATCGTTGCCACTAGGGCTATCATTATCTTTTTCATCATTTATAGGGGTTTTACGGTTTTAGGTATGGCTAGTGGAAAGGTCAGTGCCGACACCTGCTTCCAGGGCTCCATCGTCACCGTGGCGTCGACGCTCAGGGCCTTCATCAGTGCGGCAATCTGCTGCTCGGCATCGTCGGCCGTCGCCATCTTCACCACCTCGTCGAAGCTGGTGCGGTAGCCGAAGCGGTGATAGAGGTCGATATAGTTGCCGCGGAAGCAGCTGTTGGTCATCTTCACGTATACCACCACTGAGTCGCGCGTCAGTCGGGCACGTCCCAGTTCGATAATCTTCGTGACGCTGGCCCACAGCACGCTGTCGGGCTGCAGCCGCATCTGCCCGTTGGCGGTGATGCCTTGGGTGGTGCAGGTGAAGTTGGTGGTGTAGTATGTCGGCGTGTTGGCAGGGTCGGCGGGAGTGGTGGGAGTGCCGTGTGCCGTCTCGCGCTGTATGTGGCAGCCTGTCAGTGCCAGGGCCAGCAGTGCCGTGGCCAGTGCCGTAAGGGTCAGTTTTCTTGACATTTTTGTTTGATTTTATTGTCCAACTCTACGACTGTCGGGTCGCTTGGCGACACCATCAGTGCGCGTCCGATATATTGTCTTGCCTGTTTGCAGTCGCCCTGTTTCAGATAGCCCTCTGCCAGTATCATGTATGGGCGCAGGTGCAGTGGAAACAGTTCGGCGGTGTTCAGTGCGTGCTCCATCAGTCGGTCGCTGCCGTCCTCCATCATGCTCTCGCACACCAGCAGCGCCTCCCAGACGGCATACTGGCTCTTGTCCTGCTCCAGATGGGCCTCAAACTGCCGTGCCGCTTCGCCGTAGCGTTCCTGTGCGGCAAGCATCTGTCCGTACACGAAGTGGTGCCCACCCTCGTTGCCGCACTGTGCGGCAATGGTGTCGGCAAGGCGGAAACAGGCCTGGCCGTAGGCGGCAAAGAAACGCTGGTCGCGCATAAACTCCACCATGTAGCGCAGCCGGTGCTCCCCGTCCACACCCCGGTTCAGCACGCCCTGGCGCAGGTGCTTGAACGCCTGTGCCGTGTTGCCCATCGCCATGTGGCACGAGGCGAGGGCTATGTGTATGTTCTCGTCGGCGGGGCTCGCCGCCAGTATGCGGTTGTAGTAGGTCAGGGCCTTGGCGTAATTCTTCTCGCCCATGTAGCTCTCGGCCAGTATGGCGTTGTAGCGCACCTCGTTGGGCATGGCCTCGGCGAGGCGTTCCAGCTCCTTGCGGGCCTTGTCGGGCTTCTCTATCGCCATCCACAGCTTGTGTTTCTGCAGCGACACCTCCTCCGTCACTCCGAAACGGCGTTCCACACGGTCCAGCACCTCGATGCTCCCCGTCACGTTGCCCGTCGTCAGGTAGGCGTTCGACAGGTCGTAGTAGTAGTTCACCTCGTCGGGGTGGCTCTTCACGATGCCCTCCCAGGTGGCTATCATGTTCTTGTCGTCCTGCCGCCGCCCGTACACCTGCGTCAGCAGCAGCTGGTACCATACATTGTCGGCGTTGAGGCGGCATGCCTGCCGTGTGTGCGTCAGTGCGCTGTCGAGCCACCCCATCGCCAGATAGGCGCGGCCCAGTTCGTAGTGCGCCGGTGCGTAGTTGGCATCTCTCCTCAGCAGGCGGCTGTAGCGCTTGATCGCCTCCTCGTGGTTGCCCAGCAGCATCTGCGTGGTGGCTTCGATCATCGCGCTGTCGGCACTCAGCTCCGCCTCCGTCACCTCCACGATGGGCTTGCGCCGGTAGGGGCTGTTGTCGGTGGCGGCCTCCTTGCCACCGCTACACGAGGCAAGGAGCATCAAGGTAAGCGACAAATATATGTATTTTTTCATTATAAATAAAGTTTCAGTCATTGCGGTTCGGGCATCTCGTGTCGGCATCCGACACCGACAGCGACAATGTCCAAGTCTTATAAACTCCATTTTTTGTTTTTTATTGTATACACCCTATAAAAAACTACAAAGTACTCTATATATCAGTCTGTTGTTTCCGTGGCTCGCATTCCGTGCGCCTCAACTGTAAAAAAAATGTCTCCGTTACCACATCTTACCGCATTGTACCGCATCGTACCGCATCGTACCGCATTGTACCGTTTCCTACCGCATCTTACCGTTTCTTACCGATTAGGGGGTCGTTTGCCGTCGCCTGGACGGCAAACGAACGGCAAACGAACGGCAAACGAGCGGATAGGTGGTGGAAAAAGGGGTGGCGGGAGGGGTTGCGAATGGTGAAAAATCATTAAAAAGGAAAAAAAAATTCACCATGTCAAAAAAATGCTATATATTTGCAAAGTAATTATGAAACCGAAAAGACCCTCTAAATAGTACTGCAAAGCATTATGGACGAGAGTTTTGAACGTTATAAATTAGGAACTAAATTATTCATCAAAATCACAAACAACAATGAAAAAAACATTAATGGTTCTCACTTTTGCTCTGTGCGCAACCTTTGTTTTTGCACAGACTGCCACTCCTCGTATGGGGGGTGTGACCAAAGCTCCCGCCACGGCTGCCCAGCTCCAGGCTGACTACAGCAGCTCAGTTTTCACCAAGGACGCGGAGCCGCTCTTCACCTGTGACTTCCACGCTACCAACGAAGGCTACACCACTGGTGTCATCCTCGGTGGCATCGAAGGTCATGGCGAGAACTACGACTATGCCACATGGCGTCGTATTCCCAATGCCGACTCGCTCACTTTTGTCCAGGAGGCCAGCACCTATTCCGCACTTGCCCAGAGTTATTTCAGGGGTATTGACGTGTTTGCATCAAACATGGCTGCTTATATGGACACCAGCGTCAGCTCGTCTGAGAACGGCTTCATGATGATGTCGCTCTACGACCAGCGTACTCGCCATTCGGGCAACTTCAACGCCTACATTCAGTTCTCGAATATCGACGCTAGCAACGCTGCCCGTGTGGATGTGACTTTCTACCAGTACTATCGTAAATATTATGACTTCTGCTACATTGACTACTCCACCGACGGTACCAACTGGACCGAATTTGAGATTAACGTGACTGGTGTTGATCTCTCTGTCAATGGCGGCCTGCGCGGCATGGCTAAGTACTATCTTCCCACTCCAGCTGCCGGTAGCAGCACGCTGAGCTTCCGTATCCGCTACAAGAGCCTTGACTCTGACCGTAATGCCTATGGCTACTTCTGGTGCATCGACGATGTCTCCCTGTTAGCTGGCGAAGCCAACCGTCTGCGTCAGTTTTCCGAGGAGTATGTCGAGGGTAACTACGCTATGATTCCTCAGGGCATGACCATCAACCCCGCTTGGTACAGCAATGTGCTCAACAACGGTATCTATGCTCAGAACAACCTCAATGCCAAGCTGTATCACCTCCCCGCCACTATGGATGTGGCTACCGAGATTGACGCTTACAACAATGGCAACGTCGCCGTCGACCAAACCAAGGCGGTGTATGTCGACCGCTCCGGTTGGCTGGGTGTCGACTCTCTTGAATATCGTGGCTGGTATGGCTATATCGACCACACTCCTCACGGTTCGGGTGTCAGCCTGCCCACCAACACTCCTGGCGACAACTATGTGTATGCCGCCGTCTCCAACGACAGTGTGAACTTTGTGTACGACACACATTACTATCAGGTAACCACCCCCCATCAGAACGGTCTCTATCGTTGGGGTCACGACAATGGTGTTCTGACCTACAGCCCCTACAACTACTGGCTCTTCGGTTTTGTGTCTGTGGATGGTAGTTGGTATGTCACCGAGGATGCGGATGATGTCCATTACTATAGCCCCGAATACATGGTTAATTCGCGCTACACCACCGACGCCGAAGTTCCTACTGACTGGGTTATACATGGTGTCGAGCTCGTGGCCTCTCCTTCCCGTGACTATCACGCCGTCGGTACCAGACTTTCCGCTGTCCTGTATCAGGATGCATATGAAGGTGGCTCGGTTGGATTCCAGTCCCTCAACACG
This sequence comes from uncultured Bacteroidales bacterium, assembly GCA_947306225.1. GTDB lineage: Bacteria > Bacteroidota > Bacteroidia > Bacteroidales > P3 > Colimorpha. The sequence goes on along the minus strand of CAMZFW010000082.1, from coordinate 5,712 downwards.
GGTGCTAACGTAAAGGAAATCACCAACAGCGATATCAATGACAGCGTCATCATCGGCCGTAACACTGCCGGTTATCTGACCGTTGGCAACTACAACACCGTGTACATTCCTTTCCCCGAGCAGCCCGCTCTGGAGCCCAACACCAGCTATCGTATCGGCTACGTTATGGAGGAAGAGAGCTACTTCGCTCTTGCACAGGAGTGCCAGGGCAGCTATCGCATGGCTTCGCCCACCCGTCCCGAACAATATGATACCATCATCTACTTTGCCAACGACGAGGCTACTGCCAAGTATGCCAGCTGGTATCCTGTCAACCAGTACCAGACCTACATCAGAGACCCCTATCGTGGCGATAACAACACCACTTTCGCTAGCTACTTTGTGGAGTACAATCCTATGATTCGTATGATTGTCGGACCTCGTCAGGAGGTTGAGCGTCGCGATATCGAGGTTATGTGCGACAGCACCGAATACGGTGAGGTTGCCTACGCCGGTATCGATGCTTGCGGCGAGACCGTCCACCCCGTACTCGGTTCTACCGCCACCATCACTGGTTCCACTTTCGTTGGTTGCGAAGGTACTGTCTATGTCGACGGTGAAGAGGTTCAGCCTTGGGACGCTGAGCGCGAGACTGGTGACAGAGGCTTCACTGTCTACTATAACTCCGAAGACCACACCTACACCTATCAGTACAAATTCGAGAACATTCAGGATAACCATACCATCCGCTTCGTCTTCAGACAGGGTCCTCCTATCGGCATCGATCCCGTTGCTGCTAATGTTCGCATGAACCTCCAGCCCAACCCCGCCACTTCGCAGGTGAACCTGAACATCGAGGGTGTCACCGGTATGGTGAACTGCATGCTCATCGACATGAGCGGCCGCGTGGTGTACGACCAGAACGTCAATGCTGAGACTGCCCAGACCATCAACGTCAGCAGCTTGGCCAAGGGTGCCTACTTCGTACGCATCACCAACGACAAGTTCAGCAAGGTTGAGAAGCTGATTGTCCGCTAATCGAACATCTGTTTCAATCTATTTGACAAAGAGGCACTCGCGAGAGTGCCTCTTTTTTATTATAGATGCGATAGATGTGATAGATACGATAGATGTGATAGATGCTAGAGGATGTTGCCGAGTTGCTCTTTGATTTTTTCGAGTTCGTCTTTCATCTCTACGACTAGCTTTTGTATTTCTACATGGTTGGCCTTGGAGCCGGTGGTGTTGATTTCGCGCCCCATCTCTTGCGCGATGAAACCGAGTTTCTTGCCACTGCCTTCTTCGGTGTCCATGGTGTGGCGGAAGTAGTCGATGTGCTTGGCTAGGCGAATCTTCTCTTCGGTGATGTCGAGTTTTTCGAGATAGTAGATGAGTTCCTGCTCGAAACGGTTGCTGTCGGCCTCCTTGACGGCACTCTCGGCAAAGTAGCGGCGGATGCGCTCTTTGGCTGTTTCGATGCGTTGGCTTTCGTAGGGTGGAATCTGGTTGAGTTTGTGTTCGATGAGGTCGATGTGCTTGACGAAGTCTTTTGCCAGTATGGCCCCTTCATGCTCACGGAATTGCTGCACTTGGTCGATGGCCAGTGCAAAGGCGTGTGCGATGGGCTGCCATTCGTCGTCGCTGATTTCGTTGTCGGAGGGGGTGTCCCAGATGTCGGGCATGGCGAGGAGGGTGTCGAGCAGGTGCTGGGTGGGTGTGCCCAGCTGTTGGGCAAGGTGGTTGACCTGCTGGTAGCGGGCGGTGAGGAGGTCGGCGTTCAGTGTGCCGAGATTGCTGTCGGCACGGCCTTCGGTGATGTAGACCTCGACTTTGCCGCGTTCGAGGGGGTTGAGCATGGTGCGCAGTTCGAGTTCCTTGGAGCGCAGTGTGGCGGGAGCCTTGATGTTGATGTCGAGGGTCTTGCTGTTGAGAGTCTTGATTTCGATGGTGTATTTCTTTCCGTTTGCTTCGCATTGTTGCTTGGCGAATCCTGTCATTGATTTCATGGTGGCGGGTTTATTTGATGAGTTTTTGAAATTCGGGTGTGGCGTGGGTGTTGTAGGTGCCGTGGTCGTCGTAGATGAAGAAGACGGCCTGGATGTCGGGGTTGTCGGGGTGGTCGTGGATGAATTGGAGGCTTTTCTCGAGCCCCATGACCATGAATGCGGTGGCCATGGCGTCGGCATACCAGGCCTGGTGGCTGACGACGGAGACGCTGAGGAGCGAGTGGCTGACGGGGCGTCCGGTGGCGGGGTCGATGGTGTGGGAGTAGCGTATGCCGTCGTGCTCGTAGTATTTGCGGTAGTTGCCGGAGGTGACGACGGCGAGGTCGTTGAGTTGGATGGCGGTTTCGATTTCCTGAGGGCTGTATTTGTCTTTTGCCGGGCGTTCGATGCCGACGGTCCAGCTGCTGCCGTCGGGCTTGCAGCCACGGGCTATCACTTCGCCACCCACGTCGATGAGGTAGTTGTGGATGCCTAGCTGGTTGAACATGCGTGCGAGCAGGTCGACGACGTAGCCTTGGGCAATGGCGTTGAAGTCGAGCTCGATGCCCTGCGAGAGGAAGAGGCGGGGAGTGGTGTGGGTGTCGTCGATGCGGCATTCGCCGTGGCGGATGAGGGCCAGGAGGCTGTCGACCTGACGGTCGGTGATGTCGTCGCGGTTTTTGAAGCCAAAGCCGTAGAGGTTCACCAGCGAGCCTATCTTGCAGTTGAAGGCTCCGTGGGTGTAGTCCTCCATTTGGAGCGAGAGGCGTAGCAGGTCGACGAAGTGGGCGCTGAGGGCGGTCGCTTCGTGCCGGTTGGCTTTACGGATAATGGAGTTTTCGACCCATAGCGATGCGGTGGTGTCGAAGTCGTGGAGCAGCGAGTCGATTTGCGGTTGCAGATTGCGCTGGAGGCTGTCGCAGTAGGCGATGTTGTAGTAGGTGCCTTGTGCTTCGCCCTGCAGGCGTATGGGCTGGTGGTGACGGACGCAGGCGGTGGCCAGCAGCAGGGTGAGGAGGAGGGGGAGGGAGGCTTTCATGGTGCGGAGGGTTCGAATAAAAAGCGTCCGACACTGAGTGCCGAACGCTTTTTTTATAATCATTATGACAGTTTATTTGGTGATGACGAATTTGCGAACCACGGTCTCGCCGTTCTGGAGGGTGATGCGCATGGAGTAGGTGCCTTTGCTGAGGTTGGAGAGGTTCATGAGGCTCTTGTTGCCGAGGTTGTAGTTGGTGACAACCTGCTGGCCGAGGGTGTTGAAGATGGCAACTTCGCGGATGGCTTCGGCACTTTCGATGTTGAGCTGGCCGACGGTGGGGTTGGGGTAGAGGCTGACGTTGGTGGCCTGGGCCTGGTCGATGCCGACAAAGGTTACGAGGGTGATCCAGCTGGTGTCGTGGCAGGCGAGGTTGTTGGCGGGGTAGTTGAGTGTGGCTTCGAGTGCGACGTCAATGTTGCCCTGGACATCGGGGATGCGCAGGGTGTCGCCCGTGAAGGTGTGGGTGCCGTAGGTCCACCTGTAGGAGGCACCCTCGGTGCAAGTGGGGTAGAGGACGGCGGTGTCGCCAGCGTTGAGGTTCCACTCACCGTTGATGGCGGTGATGACAGGCGATGTCTTGACGTTGAGGACGAGGACCATGATGCTGTCGCAGTTGTACTGGTCGGAGGCGAAAGCATAGGTGGGATTGGTGGTCGGGGTCTTGTAGTAGGTTCTCTTGTTGAGTTTCCAGTAGAAGCTGTCGCAGGCGTTGGCGTAGGTGGTGTCGTAGCCGGACTTGTGAACGATGACGTTGAGGTGGATGGTGCTGTCGTAGCAGCGAGCCCAACGGCGGTCGATGAGGTTGGTGTCGAAGGTGGTGTCGACAGAGAATCTCTTGACAGTGCTACCGGCGAGGGAGCTGACAGTGAAGCTGATGCCGTTGCATCCGACCATGGTGGTGTCTCTTACCGGTGTGCGGAACGGCTTGATGTTAAGGTTGATGGAGCGGATGGTGACGCAGCCGGTGGAGGCGTTGGTGTCGTTGATGGAATAGAGGCCGGAGGTGGTGATGGTGTCGCCACGCCAGATGTAGTAGCTGCAGGCGGAGTCGTGGAGAGGCTCGGCGGTGTTGACTACGACGGTAAGGTTGAGGGTGTGGATGGTGTCGCAACCGATGGTGGTGTCGCTTTCGACATGGGTGTAGACGCCAGTTTGGTCATAGGTTTCGCCGTACCAAGTGTAGTGGCCGCATTGTTCGACGGTTTCGTCGACGTTGAGGGTGTTGACGATGTTGAGAGTCAGCTGGTCGATGTGGGTGCAGGTGGACAGGTCGGGGTTGACAATTTGGCTGGAGACGGAGTAAATGCCGGTCTCGGTGTAGGTGCTGTCGTTCCAGACATAGCTGCCACAAGCGTTAACGGTTTGGTTGATGACTTCGGAGGTGGGGATGGTGAGTGTGACAGTAAAGAAGCTGTCGCAGGTGCCCAGCGAAGAATTGGCCAACACGGTGTCGGAGTAGGTGCCGGAGTGGTAGTAGGTGTTGCCTCTCCAGGTGTAGGCACAGAGGTTGCTGATGAGGGCTTCGGTGTTGTTGTAGATGTGGTTCACAGTTAGGTTCAGCACATGGAGGGTGTCTCCAGTGGTGTCGAGGTAGGTGGCCACGGTGCTGTTGGTGTAGGTTGTGTTGTTGATGCTCCAGGTGTAGGTCTCACAAGCGGTGACGTTGTTGTTGACAATCACTAGGGGATCGTTGTTTTGCGCCATGGCGAGAGGCATGAACACTGCCACCATTAATAAACTTAATAATGTCTTTTTCATCATTCTGAAAATTAGTTTGTTTATCTTTTATTTATTTATTATCAGTATATTAATACGATTTTGCTGTAGCCTAATAGGCGACACTACAACGTGCAAAGATAACATTTTTTTTTGATATAGAATACTTTTTTTTAAAAAAGTGTGAGTTCGGCAATGTTTTCGACGTGCTGTGTGTGTGGAAACATGTCGACGGGTTGTATCCTTTTCACTGCGTATTTGGCGGAAAGAAGGGCTAGGTCGCGAGCCTGTGTGGCGGGGTTGCAGCTGACGTATACTATCTTGCGGGGCTGCATGGCAAGGAGCTGTGCTACGACTTTTTCGTGCATGCCGGCACGTGGGGGGTCGGTGACGACGACGTCGGGCTGTCCGTGGGCTGCCACAAAGTTGGCGGTCAGCACTTCTGCCATGTCGCCGGAGTGGAACTCGGCGTTGTCGATTTGGTTCTGCTGTGCGTTCTGGCGTGCTGCCACGACGGAGTCTTCGACGTATTCGATGCCCACCACATGGCGGCACTGGTGGGCGAGGAACAGCGCGATGGTGCCGGTGCCGGTGTAGAGGTCGTAGACGAGGTCGGCGGGCTGCAGCTCGGCAAATTGTGCGACGAAGCTGTAGAGGCGTTGCGCCTGTTGGGAGTTGGTCTGGTAGAAGGTCTGGGGACGGATGGTGAAGCGGAGCGGCGGTGCGCCGTTGCAGCCCTGCATCACTTCGGTGATGTGGTCGCTGCCCGCGAAGGTGGTCGAGGGGAGGTCGGCGTAAGAGTCGTTCATCTTGTCGTTGAAGATGTATTGGAGCGAAGTGATTTGGGGGAAACGGTCGCGAAGATGTTCCATCAGCCCTTCCCAGCCGGGATGGCGTTCGGCGATGACCAGGACTACCATCCATTCGCCGGTGCTGGAGTTGCGGATGATGAGGTTGCGCAGGCAGCCGGTGTGGTTGCGGATGTCGTAG
>CAMZFW010000081.1 GCA_947306225.1 uncultured Bacteroidales bacterium | reverse complement strand
CTAGAGCCTTGTTGTTTATGTTTGATTTTTGAGAGGATAAGTTGGGGGGTAAAAGACCTTCTTCAGCACACCATCCATCTGGGAAATGGCATATAGGGGGCAAATATGCACGTGACGTAGTGTTCCACCGTCTTTGTTGTCTTCATAGTCGAAGGCTCCGAAATTCTCTAGCGAGCATCTGATAGCATTAGTAATCTTCTTCTCACGCATAAACATCCACAGACTTTTCATGCCACCCTGTTTCTCTGCCTTCACTTCAATGGGCAGAACGGTCTGCCGATAGCTAGATATGTAGTCCACCTCGGCTTGCGAATTCTTTGCGTGGCGTTGCCAATAGTATAGTTCATGACGGATATTAGGTGTACGGTAATGCAACAGCTCCAGTCCGGCAATCATTTCCGCCATAGGGCCTTTGTTAACGAGGTCAGAGACATCACTTGTCAAAATATGTTCAGTGAGCTCAGAGATGTCGCCTGTGGTCATATTCAGTAAACGCAACATCAAGCCTGTGTCGAGCAATAGCATCTTTTGGTATGATGAGTCGACTTCACTTCCCAAGGGTAATCCGTTGGCATTGCTATGTGTTACAGGTATCACAATTCCTGCCTTTGTGAGCATGTCCAGTGCTTTCTTTGTTTCAGCAGCTTTATAGTTGCCTCCAATGGTGGAATAAACGAACTTTTTTGTGGCTTGCACTGCAACACTCCGCATGGTGAGGCGAAGCAATGTGGGTTCAATCTTTTTGCGGTATTTTGGGAAATCATCCTCATATGTCACCACGATGTCATCCTGAGCCTCTTGGCACGCTATATAGTCGTGTGTTTCTACCCATTTGGCTACTACCTCGGGCATTCCTCCAACAAGCATGAATGTCCGCATGAGGCCTACCAGTTTTTCATAAAGGGGATGGGCAAGTGGATTGGAAGAGGTTGAGTTGTTGCGGGCCTCCATCAAGAGTTGCTCACCGTTAGCGACAAGAAACTCATCAAAGGTCATCGGGAACATAAACATGGAGTGGATGCGACCTACGCCAAAAGAAGGCAGGTCTTCCAAAGCGAATTCCAGCAACGAGCCTGCGGCCACTACATGTAATTCAGGCAAGTCTTCCTTGAAGAACCAAAGCGACATGATGGCTTCTGGGCAGGCTTGCACTTCGTCCAAGAAAAGCAGTGTTTTACCCGGCTCAACACGTTTTCCCGCGATTGCCGATATTTGGGAGATAGTCTTCTTTACGTCTATATCCCTCCCATTGAACAAAGATTTATAGGATGCTTGTTTTTCGAAATTGATTTCCACGAAATTCTCAAAGTTCTCGGCCAAATGGCGGATTGCTGTCGACTTGCCGACCTGACGTGCACCACGAAGTAGTAGCGGCTTATGGGTCTTGCGTGATGCCCATTCCAATAGGTAACTATCTATAAGTCTAGGGTAATACATGCCTTTATTGTCCTCCTATTTATTTTGCAAAGATATAAAAATAATTTTATCCAAGGAAATAAATTGTCAAAAATAGATAAAATCCAAGAAAATAATTTGTCAAAAACAGACAAAATCCAAGGAAATGTGCGTCTGTGGCTGCCTTTCCCGGAAAATGGTTGACTTTCCCTGACTTTCCCTAGAATTGGTTGACAGATTTAGGATGGTTAAACTGAATCTGTTTACATTGTTTCGTACAAATCCCTAACCCAGGTTACATTATCACTGTTCCAATTTACAGTTCTTCTATTATTGTCCATAATCGGAATTGGTGACGTTTTTTTTGAAGTTTTTTCTTTCATGTGAGAAAAAAGTTGTACTTTTGTATCGAAATTTAACGGCGGTAAAATTTACGGCCATAAAAGAATTTGGATATAAAAAAATTCTACGAAAGGGAATTGGAGATGCAAAGGCTGCAAGATATTCAGCGGCAAGCCTATGAGGACTATAGCAGATTTGTGGTGCTGACAGGCAGAAGGCGCGTAGGCAAGACAAGTCTGGTGTACCGACTTATGGAAGAAACGAAGGAGTTGGCTCCGAGCCTTTATTTCTTTGTGGGCCGCAAAACGGAGGCTGCATTGGTGAAGACTTACTGCGAGGAGGTGCGCTCGAAACTGGATGAGTATGTGCCGGAGGGCATCTCAAGTTTTCGGGACTTGGTACAACTGCTACTGGAAATTGGCAAGCGGCGGCGGTTCACGTTGTTTATTGACGAATTTCAGGAGTTTGAATATGTGAATGCCGAGGTGTTCAGCGACATGCAGGATTTGTGGGATAGATACAAGAAAGTGACGAATGTGTGTTTGATTGTTTCGGGCAGCATCTTCCGCATGATGGAGAAGATTTTCAAGGACGAGGAGCAGCCGCTGTTTGGACGCGACGACTGCACCATCAAGCTGCAGCCATTTACGACAAAGACGATGCGGGAGATTCTGGGCGACTATAAGGCTAACTATACTAACGAGGACCTGCTGGCACTTTGGACCATCACAGGCGGTGTGGCACGATATGTCGAGCAGTTGATGAACAGCCGCTGCACCGATGTGAAGAAGATGCTGCACTATGTATGCTCGGGTGGCGACAGCTTTTTTATTGAAGAGGGCAAGTCGGTTTTGGTGCAGGAGTTCGGCAAACAGTACGGCACCTATTTCAGCATTCTGGACCAGATAGCGCACGGCGACGTGACGCAGAGCGAAATAGAGGCGTCGCTGGGCGTGAACAGCCTGGGGGGACAGCTGAAGATACTGGAAGAGAAATACGACATCATCAAGAAAAAACGGCCTGTGGGTGCAAAAGAGGGCAGCCAGACGGTGCGCTACGAGATTCAAGGCAACTTCTTCCTATTCTGGTTCAGGTATATCCACCGGTATTCGTCGCTGATAGAGATACAGAACATGCCGGCACTAGAGAAAATCATGATGGACGACTACCCGACATTCTCGGGCATCGCTCTGGAGCGGTGGTTCAGACAAAAGATGATGGAGAGCTGCCGTTACAAGATTATCGGTGGCTGGTGGAAACCAGGTGGCGTAAACGCAGAAGGGAAGAGCGATAAGTTTGAGATAGACATTGTCGCAGAGACGCTGGAAGGAGAGGTGGAAGCATACGAGGTGAAGCGTAATCCGAAAAAAATCAGTTCCGCACGGCTGCAAGAAAAAGTGGAGATGATGCAGCGTCACCAGTATCGCGGCAAGGAGGTCAAGATGGCAGGACTGAGTATGGATGAAATGTAGAATTGGGAACTGCTTGATTGTCTGAAATGAATTCGTTAATTCGTATACGTGTTAATTCGTTAATCGATTCGCTCTAATATAACATATGACTGATTTTTTCCTACATTCACAAATGTCGCGTCCCTTCGGGACGCTGAGTAGTAGGGTTATACCTGACCCCACACTGCGAAACCTAACGGTTTCTTGTATGGGGTTATTAAGATTCAGCATCTTCGATGCTGTTGAAAAATCAGTCAAATATAGCATAAGAGCCAATCGATTTACACATTAACACATTAACACATTCAAAACTACATAGAAAAAATATGGAAACAAAAAGAATCATACTGCGTCCATGGCGCGACAGCGACGCTGAAACACTTTTCAAGTATGCCTCTGACCCTGATATAGGGTCACGTGCAGGTTGGCCACCACACCAGAGCGTGAAGGAGAGCCTCGACATTATCCGCACCGTGTTTCACAACGATACCAACTGGGCCATCGAACTCAAAGCGACTGGCGAGGCGATAGGTGCCATCGGGTACGGCCCTTCGTGCGACTGCAAACTGCCTGCCCGCAAAGACGAGCCTATCACGGGCTACTGGATAGCAAAGCCCTATTGGAACCAAGGTATTTGCACCGAGGCTCTGCAGTTGATGCTCGACCACATTCGCGCCACTACGTGTATCCCATCGCTCATCAGCGGCCATTTCATCGACAACCCCGCGTCGGGACGTGTGATGGAGAAATGCGGATTCGTCGCCACTGGCGAGACCTGCATCGACGAAAGTCAGTATAAAGGCAAAGACAGACCCATAAGAATATTACGGCTAGAACTTTATGATTGTTTGATTGTCTGATTGCTTGATTGTTTGAGCCTATTAATTGCTTGATTGTTTGAGTATTCTCACTTAAGCATTTACACATTCAAGCATTCAAACATTCATTCAAGCATTAACACAATCAAGCATTCAAGCAATCTTTTCAATTTTCAATTTAAATAGAACTACGATATGAATACAAAAAAACTGGTGTTTATCTTGCTGGCCTTTGCCAGCATACAGTTGAATGCGCAGGACATGGCGCATTATAAACGGATTGTCAAAGAACTAAGCAGTGCCAAGTATCAAGGGCGAGGCTACGCCCGCAATGGTGCCAACAAGGCAGGACGGTATCTGCAAAAAGAGTTCCAGCAGGCAGGAGTCGACGAGGTGACAATCCAACCTTTCAAATTGAACATTAACACTTTTCCGAGCAAGATGGAACTGTCTGTTGACGGGCAGAAGCAGACTCCGGGTGTAGACTTCACCATGCGCGAATTCTCACCAGGCGTACACGGCACTTTTCCGCTCTATTTCATCGATACCGCCCACTACGATTCCGAACAAATATTCCGTGACTTGTCCCTACCTGAAAACAAAGGCGCTTTTGTGGTGTGCGACTTCTGGTTCAGCTACAAGCATGGTGCCGACTTCCGCCGCCTGCAGACCGACGGAGGTGCCCCAAATGCAGGACTCATCTTCACTTGGGAGGAGCCTCTGAAGTTCTACAAGGCGTACGGCGAGAAGGTGGTCGACAAGCCCATCATCTGGGTGCCCTACCGTTTCCCTCAAGACGCAAAGACCATCACTGCTCACATCGACAACAAGTTTCTCAAAGACTATGAATGCTTCAACGTCATCGCTAAGGTTGAGGGTCGCCGCCACGACAGCTGCTATGTCTTCACCGCCCACTACGACCACCTTGGCAACCTCGGCAAGAAGGTATACTATGCCGGGGCTAACGACAACGCCTCCGGCACTGCCGCCATTGTCACCCTAGCAGCCTATTACGCCAAGTATCGCCCCGAATACGACATGTACTTCATCGCCTTTTCGGGCGAGGATGCCAACCTCCGAGGTTCGGAGTGGTATGCCAACCATCCCGTCGTGCCTCTGGAGCAAATCAAATACCTCTTCAATATCGACATGATTGGCGACAACAATCCCGTGCAATACTGCGAGGTAAGCGACGAGGGTATGCGGGGCTTTGCCCTTTTCGAACAAATCAATGCCGAAAAGAATCATTTCAAGTCCCTCAACCGTGGCAAGCTGGCTGGCAATAGCGACCACTACCCTTTCGCACAACGTCACGTACCGTGCATCTTCTTTGAAAATGAGGAGGGCGACGCCTTCAAGTACTACCACACCGTCTACGACACCTACGACAACGCTCTCTTCGACACCTATGAACCCATATTCCGTATAGTACGCGAATTCATAGAAAGATATTGATATTACAAATTAATGAAACTATGAATATCAGGCTCGAACACTCCCAAGACTACCGCGAGGTGGAGAACCTCACCCGCGAAGCATTCTGGAACGTATACCGACCAGGATGCACCGAACATTACGTCCTCAACCAATACCGCAGCAACCCTGACTTCATCCCCGAGTTGGACTTAGTGATGGAGGAGGACGACCGAATCATCGGCCATGTGATGTTCTCCAAGGCTGCAATCACCCTCGATGACGGAACGGTGTTTCCCTCGTGGACCTTCGGTCCCATCAGCATCCACCCCGACTACAAGCGCAAAGGCTACGGGCTGAAACTCCTGAACCACGCGTTGGGGAAAGCCCGTGCGATGGGCATCGGACTGCTCCAGATGGAGGGCAATATCGACTTCTACCGTCATGCGGGCTTTGGCCTCGCCAGCCGGCTACACATCCACTACCACGCCGAGCCACGCGATGCCGAAGTGCCCTACTTCCTCGCACAGGAACTTATCTCTGGTTACTGGGGCGACCGAGAGGGGACCTACTGTCCGCCCAAAGGCTATTTCGTGGCCGACGAAAACCCCGATGCCTTCAAGGCTTACGAATCCACCTTCCCACCGAAAGAGAAACTCCGCCTGCCTGGTCAATTAGTCTAGTGGCGTTGACGAAACGGAAAGACGACTGGCAGACAAGCATGCCCCATGTCGGGACATTGCTCGAAAACCAGCCGACAAAGATTGTCGCCAAGAAAATTGAAAATTATGAATGTGTTAACGTGTGAATGTGTGAATGTGTTAGTCCTTGGCGCATCAAAAGATTTACGAATTAACACGTTTACGAATTAACGAATTCACATATTCAGACAATCAAGCAATATCAACCGTCCAATTGCCGGCAGAAACGATTCGCTCCTTATCCGTCCCCGGAAAGAGGGTCGCCGTAGTGCCGTGTGGGACAGTGACCTGCATACTGTTTCCGTCAATATCGACACGTATGGTACCGAACGGTGTGGGCTTGGTGGCTTTAACCCATGTAACACCGTTGCAGGGCTGCGGGTCGATAAAGAAGTGCTTATACCCTGGGTGCTCGGGGTCGGGACGTATGCCTGCCAAGGCTTGATAGAACCAAATGCCAATACCATTGTAGCAGTTGTGCACGTGACTGCGCTCACCGTCCCACGACTCCCAGGTAGTGGTGGCTCCCTGTTCAATCATGTCTAGATAACCCGGGTAGTCGGGCTGCCGAAGTATAGTGGCCATTAGGTCAGTCTGCCGCTCACGGATGGCCCATTCGGTGAAGATAGGCACCCCCATCAGTCCCACGGCAATATGGGCGTTGTATTTGCCATAGCTGTCCGCAATCAGCCTCTCCTTGACCAACTGCCGAGTCTGCCTGTCGGGCACTACATCGGCCAGCAAAGCGTATGCAAGGTCAATCGGTGTCCCGTTGGCGTAAGTACGGGTCTCGGGATGATAATAAGCCTTATGTATGTCGGCCAGCAGCCGCTTGCGGCGGGTGGCAAAAGCCCTTGCATCCTGTTTATGACCCGTGAGCTGTGCCATCTGCTCCATGTCGGCCAGACACTCGCTGATGAAGCAGTTGCTGACAAACAGAGCCGACTCCCCCTTCACATCGATGCCCTTGGGAGCCAGCCAGTCGCCGAGGAACCACATCCTCCCCTCATCGGGCCAAGGTTGGAGGAGACCGTTGGGGCTATACCGCTCCACATATCCCAACCATCGCTTCATCTGCCCATAGTGGCGGTCTATCAAAGTGCGGTCGCCATAGTTGAGGTAGGTGCGCCACGGAGCCTTGATGATAAAGCCGCTCCAATAAGGGCCTCCCCCTGTGGGGAACGCCGGAGCCACGTAGGGCAGCGAGCCCGTGCTGTCCATAGCGTCAGCCCAGGCCGAGAGCCAGTTGTAGTAGGTGCTACGCACATCATAGATAGTCTGCAACGTCATGGTCGAAGAATTGCCATCGCCACCATAACCCATGCGCTCTAGATGAGGACAGTCCACCATGTAGCCGCTGAAGGTAAGGCACGAGAGGGTGTACTTCACCATATCGTGTATGGCATTCAACCTTGGGTCGGAACATTCAAAGGTGGCACCCTCCTTGGGGTCGACGGCACTTATCTGCAACGCCATGGGAAAGAACTTGTCGTACACCATCCCTTTTATTCTCACATAGCGGAATGAATGGAGGTGCATATCGCTGTGAAAATGTTCCATTTCAAATTCTTCACCGTGCGTAACATATACGTCAGTCTCGGTGTGAGGCGGCTCAGCCTGCAAGTGGTCAAGATACTCCAGTGTCACCTCTCGACCGACAGGCTGCGGAAAGAAGTCCACTTGAAGCCATCCAGTCACAACACGTCCGAAATCAACCAGAACCGTTCCGTCCAATTGTTGTTGAACCGATTGAGGAAACAACACATCCACGATACGGTTGCCTTCAAACTCCTGTGGCGTGACCTTCATCTGCGGAAGCCTCACCACTGCGGCAGGCCGCCACGCACTTTTCCGACAAGGGTCAAATCGTTCACCCCCGAAGTGCAACGGCTGCCAACTGTCGGTATAACTGCGGAAGCCCGGCGAAGCCTCCCATGTGCTGTCGGTGACAAGAAGAGTGTCCGTATATCCGTCCACTTCTCGACACACCACCATCTGTGCTACTGCTGGCATATTATATATCCTTCCCCACCCCTGTCCCAGCCAGAGGTCAATGACATTCTTTCCCGTTCGAAGTTTGTCACTTATATCGTATGTTACCGACAACGAGTGCTTATCGAGTTGCGACACCGCAGGCTGCAACACATAGTCGCCCACTTTATAGCCGTTGACGTTAAGGTGATGGTAGCCGATGGAATTGACCACAGCATACACGCCCGCTGTCGAACCCGTCAAGGTAAAGTGCTTGTGCAACACCGCTGTCTCGGCAAAGCCACTGTCGGTGCGACAACCGATATATTGAGCCATACTTGGTAGCACAGCGGCAAACATCAAAGCCAAAATAATAAATCTTCTTATTCCCATAGATTTACATACATTGTACATCCTTATACAGAATGCAAAATTACAAAAAAAAGTTGAAAGGCCAACGCCGATAAAAAGAAAAATAACAACTTCGGACAATAATATTGGTTAAAATACGTTAATGACATGTCTAAAATCTCTAAAACTACATACCCATGAAAAAATACACACACGCCTGGCTTGCCTTTATGGCAATCAAACGCCTCCAATACGCCAACATCCCCGAAGAAAACCGCGAGGATGCCCAGAGCCTTGTGAAATGGTTCCACGACTACCGCGACTTCGTAATCGAAGGCTCTTGGTATCCCGACGAAGTCTTCAAGGACATGTCGACCAGCCACATCATCAAGTACCGTCCCAGTGACGAGAACAGGGAGCAGAAATTCAAGAAACTGCCCAAGAACATGAAACTCTACACCCTAGGGCAGAAATCACCCTTGTACAAAAAGCCTTTCGTCATTGAGGCAGGCAACTGTGCCGACCGTTGCGAGTCGATAGCCCACAGCATCATCGACTGCTTCAAGATACTGCGCATGGAGGAGCGCGGCAACCCCATTGCCACCACAGGCAACCACATCGCCATGCGATTCTTTATTCTGAGCCACTACATCGCCGACTGCCACATGCCGCTGCACTGCGACTGCCGTTCCTTCTCGTCGGGTCAGAACATACATGGTTTCATTGAGACCCAATGGGACACGCAGGTGAAGAAGTCCTATGAAATCGACACGGCCAACAACCGCTTCTTCTATGCGCCCGACGGCTACCCGCTGACCAAGAAGATGACACCGCTGATGCAGGCCGTGGAAGACGACCTCGTGAACCGCGAATACCTCCACCCCTGGGGGACGGGCAACGGCAACACGTGGGACTACATGAGCGCCATATCGGAATACTCCTACCTCATGTCGTACCGCCTCATACCCGAAGGCTATAACGAAGAGAACCTCACCAAAGAAGTCTTCAAGACTACCGAGACCTACGAACGGTTCGACGAATACAGTCAATACATCCTCAGCGATGCCATAGATTCTATTGCCCGAGTGTGGCTCCACGTTTGGGCACGCTACCGCAACTGGGCAAAAGGGAAATAATTAAGATTGCTTGAATGCTTGATTGTGTTAATGCTTGAGTGGCTGGCGCGGTCAAAACACTCAAACAATTAAACAATCAAGCAATCAGACATTCAAACAATCAAACATTCAAGCATTCAAGCAATATCAACCGTTAACACATTCAAAAACACATTAACACATTCAATCATTATGGGTATCATTATCAGTATCATTATCGGAGCGCTGGCAGGATTCCTTGCTGGCAAATTAATGAAGGGTGCAGGTTTCGGTTTCTGGGTAAACCTGCTTGTCGGTATTGTAGGCGGCTTCATCGGCGGCAACCTGCTTGCGTGGCTGGGCGTCAACTGGGGCACCACCTTCGTGGGCTACCTCGTCACCTCAGTCATTGGTGCCTGCCTGCTTATTTGGGTAGTATCTCTCCTTAAAAAATAAGTGAAGAGGTACATCTTCCTCGACATCGACGGAGTAGTCAACACCAATCGCAACTACAAGGCTCGCATTTCGGTAGGCGAACCGTGGCGTGACGATTATGGGCCGTTCTTCGACGATGAAGCTGTCGGTAATTTGCGTCGCATCGTTGATGCGACGCAGGCCGATATCATTATCACTTCGACATGGAAATACAAAGGGCTCGATGCCATGCACACCCTTTGGACCCTGCGTGAAATGCCCGGATTCCTTCTTGGCGTGACGCCCGAAGTGGTCTCCAGCGACTTCTGCATTCGCAGCATGGAGATAATGAAATGGCTGGCACAGAATGCTCCCGAAGACCCCGACGAATACCGTTATGTGATTATCGACGACAGCAGCATCTTTCTACCCGAACATCTGCCACACCTAGTTTGTACCTCAGCCTCCGTGGGCATCACGGGCGAGAATGCGGAAGAGGCAATACGTAAGTTGAACGAATGAGCGAACGCCACCGAATAAAACGCCTTACAGCTCTGCGCTACCTGCTGGCACTGCCTAAAAGCATTTGGTACAATTTCCGACTGCTCCCCTGTCGGCAGGCTTGGCAGCTGCCTATTCTCATATCGCACCGCACCCGCGTTGAAAGCATTGCCGGAAAAGTCGATCTCGCTGCGACAACACTGCGCATCGGGTTGGTCAAGATAGGCTTTGCCACCTACCAGCACACCGACTTCCGCTACGATCGCACCCGCTTCAACCTACGTGGCAGGTGGGTGGTGGGTGGCGAGTGCGCCATCGGTGCGGGCAGCTGCATCAATGTGGACGAGAAGGGAGTACTCACCACAGGCGACAACGTCTCTATTGGTCCCAAGACACTGATAATATGCCACCGTGCCATCACCTTCGGTCGGCAAAACCAGACCTCGTGGTGCTGCACCCTAATGGACACCGATCAGCACTGCCTCATCGACAGCCTTGGCAACCACTGCAACGAAGACAGACCCATACTGCTGGGCGACAGCGTATGGTTGGGCTGCCATGTCGTCGTCACCAAAGGCACCCAACTAGCCTCGCACACCACGGTAGGGGCTGGCAGCGTGTTACATGGTCGCTATGAGGAACCCCACACCATCCTCGCCGGCAACCCTGCGCAGGTGGTCAAAAAGGGTGTCACGAGAGAAGACTTTTCTGATTGCTTGAATTTATGAATGTGTTAACGTGTGAATGTGTTAGTCCTTTTGAATGTGTGAATGTGTAAATCGATTAACGAATTAACACATTAACGAATTCATTTTAACTAACAAATTAACACATTAACGAATTAACGAATTTATGATTGTTTGATTGTTTGAGTTTTTTACTGCGCCAACCACTCAGTCATTTACACAATCAAGCATTCAAGCAATCACTCAAGCATTAACACAATCAAGCATTCAAGCAATCACTCAAGCATTAACACAATCAAGCATTCAAG
>CAMZFW010000080.1 GCA_947306225.1 uncultured Bacteroidales bacterium | reverse complement strand
TGGAGGGCGTGGTGCCCGACTACCTGATGCTGCTGCACGGCGTGCTCGACTCGCCCGACATCCCGCTGAACGTGAGCCGCAGCTATCTGCAGAGCGACAGCAACGTGAAGAAAATCTCCACCCACATCAGCAAAAAGGTGGCCGACAAGCTGGAGGAAATGTTCAAGAACGACCGCAAGGACTTTGAGGACAAGTGGGACGACATCAAGATATTCGTGGAATACGGCATGCTGACCGACGAGAAGTTCTGCGAGCGGGCACTGAAGTTTGCCCTGCTGAAGAACACCGAAGGCCAGTATTTCAGCCTCGACGATTATCGCGACAAAATCAAAGCCCTGCAGACCGACAAGGATAAGAATGTTTGCTACCTTTACGCCAATGATGCCGAAGAGCAACACGCCTATATCGCCAAGGCAAAGGCGAAGGGCTACGATGTGCTGCTGATGGACAGCGTGCTGACACCGCACTGGATCAACCTGCTGGAGCAAAAGAAGGAGAAGAGCCGCTTTGTGCGCGTAGACGCCGACACGGTGGAGAAACTTATCCCCCACGACGACAGCATTCCCGAGAAACTGAGCAAAGAGGAGCAAGAGAAACTGAAACCCATCATCGAGGCGGAGGTTGACAAGCAGAAATATACCGTTCAGATGGAGAGCCTAGAGAGCGACGACGCCCCCATGCTCATCACCCAGAGCGAATGGATGCGCCGATACAAAGAGATGGCTCAGACCAGTGGCGGCGGCATGGGCTTCTATGGCGAGATGCCTGAAAGCTACAATCTGGTGGTGAACGTGAACCACCCGCTGATAGAACAAGTGCTGCACGAAGAAGATGCCGACAAGCAGAAACAGCTGGTGCACCAGCTGACCGACCTTGCCCTACTGGCCAACGGCCTGTTGAAAGGCGAAGCACTGACAGAATTCGTAAAGAGAAGCATCAGGATGATTTGACGCTCAGCAGACATACCGTAAACAAAAGGCGTGTACCAACAAGATGCACGCCTTTGTTATTATGAACGAGAAACAAAAACCGTTGTGCTACTTCGTTTCTGCAAACTGCTTTAAGGCATCTTCATCCAGACGTTGCACAGTCCACTCATCCATGGGAATTGCGCCGATGCTACGATAGACCTTCAATGCGGACTGATTCCAGTCGAGACATATCCACTCCATACGACCGCAGTTGCGCTCTACGGCAAGCTTGGCCAAGTATTTCAACAGAGCCTTACCGTAGCCCCTGCCACGTTTCTCAGGGAGGATAAAGAGGTCTTCGAGATAGAGTCCCTTACGTCCCACAAAGGTGGAGAAGTTGTGGAAGAACAGGGCAAAGCCGACTACTACGCCGTCCTCCTCGGCAAATACCATTTCGGCAGCGTGTTCCTCGAACAGAGAGCGGTACAACGTGCCTTCGTCGGCGACCACCTCGTCGGCACATTTTTCATAAACAGCGAGTTTCTTGATAAATTCAAGCGCCAGACCCGCCTCATGGGGTTGAGCTGGACGTATGTTAAATATGGTTTCCATCTTCGACGTACTTTTACATTTATGCCACATATTTTCATGCAAAATTGCTTTGCAAAGATACACAATATTTTCGTTACCGACACAATAAAAATACTTATTGGACGTTTTTTACTAAAATTCATAGTATATGAAACGAAACATCATCATCACCGGCGGAGCCGGATTTATTGGCAACCATGTGGTACGGCTGTTTGTGAACAAGTACCCCGAATACAATATCATCAACCTCGATAAACTGACTTACGCCGGCAACCTCGCCAACTTGAAGGACGTAGAGGACATGCCTAACTACAAGTTCGTCAAGATGGACATCTGCGACTTTGAAGGCGTGTACCAAATGATGCAGAACGAACATGTAGACGGCATCATCCATCTGGCTGCCGAGAGCCATGTGGACCGCAGCATAAAAGACCCCTTCACCTTTGCTCAGACCAACGTGATGGGCACACTGTCGCTACTGCAGGCTGCCAAGCTATACTGGGAGTCGCTGCCGGAGAAATGGGAGGGCAAGCGGTTCTACCATATCAGCACCGACGAGGTGTATGGCGCACTTCAATTGACCAATCCTGACGGTATAGAGCCTCCCTTCAGCACCAAAGCATCCAGTGGCAAACACCATCTGGCATACGGCACCGAGTTCTTTACAGAGGATTTGAAATACCAGCCGCACAGCCCTTACAGCGCCGCCAAGGCGGCGAGCGACCACTTCGTACGTGCCTTCCACGACACCTATGGTATGCCCACCATCATCACCAACTGTAGCAACAACTACGGTTCCTACCAGTTCCCCGAAAAGCTGATACCCCTCTTCATCAACAATATCCGCCACCGTAAACCGCTGCCCGTCTACGGCAAGGGTGAGAACGTGCGCGACTGGCTCTATGTCGAAGACCACGCCCGTGCCATCGACACCATCTTCCACCATGGTCGCGTGGCTGAGACCTACAATATCGGTGGCTTCAACGAGTGGAAAAACATTGACATTGTGCGTCTACTCATCCGTACCACCGACCGCCTGCTGGGTCGACCCGAGGGTGCTGACGACGACCTTATCACCTTCGTCACCGACCGTGCCGGACACGACCTGCGCTACGCCATCGACAGCCGTAAGCTCCAACGCGAGCTGGGTTGGGAGCCTTCGCTGCAATTCGAAGAAGTCATCGAAAAAAAATTTCGCTTGTATATTGACAACAAAGCGTGGATGGACAACGTCACTAGCGGTGACTATTTGAAATACTATGAAGACATGTATGCTAACAGGTAATACCATTCATTATGCTATTTAATTCCATCGAGTTTGCGATATTCCTACCGATTGTATTCCTGCTCTATTGGTTTGTCTTCAACAAAAAGCTGACGCTACAGAACCTATTTATCGTCGCCGTCTCCTACCTCTTTTACGGATGGTGGGACTGGCGATTTCTGCTGCTCATTGCCTTCACCACCTTCTGTAGCTGGGGCAGTGGACTGCTGATACATAAGTACCGCCATGCAGGCAAGACTGCCAAACGCATCAGTGCCGCCAACATCATACTCAACCTAGGTATCCTAGGCGTGTTCAAGTACTACGACTTCTTTGCCCGGCAGTTCGCCGACGTGTTCCTCCACGGCCAGGCCGACAGCATCTTGCTGCACCTCATACTACCTGTGGGCATCAGTTTTTACACCTTCCAAGCCCTTAGCTATAGCATCGATGTCTACCGAGGCAAACTAGAGCCCACGCGCAATATCATACAGTTTTTTGCCTTTGTCAGCTTCTTCCCACAGTTGGTGGCGGGACCTATCGAACGAGCCACTAATCTGTTACCTCAATTCGGCGCTCCCCGCACCTTCAACTATCGCGATGCCGCTGAAGGCATGCGCCAGATATTATGGGGACTGTTCAAGAAGATAGTCATCGCCGACAATTGCGCCATATACGTCAACACCGTATTCCCCAACTTTGAGAGCTATAACGGCAGCACCCTCTTGCTTGCCGCCATCCTCTTTGCCTTCCAAATCTACGGCGACTTCTCAGGCTACTCCGACATAGCCATCGGCACAGCCAAACTTTTCGGTATACGACTGATGCGCAACTTCAACGTACCTTACTTTAGCCGCGACATTGCCGAGTTCTGGCGTCGGTGGCACATATCACTCACCACCTGGTTTCGCGACTATGTTTATATCCCACTTGGTGGCAGCCGCTGCTCCAAGGCAAAAATCATCCGTAACACCTTTGTCATCTTCCTTCTCAGCGGATTCTGGCATGGTGCCAACTGGACATTCATTGCCTGGGGTGCCTACCACGCCCTGCTCTTCCTCCCGCTCATACTTTTAGGCAAAAACCGTCGCTACCGTGACACTGTTGCCGAAGGCAGAATGCTGCCCAACATAAAGGAATGTGGGCAGATGCTTCTTACCTTCCTTCTGGCCACAATAGGATGGATTATCTTCCGAGCCGACAACATCGGCCATGCTTGGCACTACATCACCGCCATCATTGGACAAAACCTCCTAACCATACCCAGTCACCCCGACCCCATCCACTACATGCACCTCTTCACGTTCATCTTCCTCATGCTGGTCGAAGAGTGGTGTCACCGCAGCCAAGGTTGCCCCCTGCAATTCTCTCGTATTAAGTCGCGTGCTGTCCGATTCACTCTATATCTCATCATCCTTGTCACTATCACCCTTTTCAACCCAGGTACAGGTAATCAATTCATCTATTTCCAATTCTAAGTCATGAAAAAATTACTCCTGCGTACTTTCGCCTTTATTGCCCTCGCCACCGTCGTCATGATGGTCCTCGACTTATGCCTCACCACCCAATTACGCCAACGACACCTCGGTCCATACTCTTGCTGGACAGACATCTTTCATAGCCGTATCAATGCCGACCTTCTCATCATGGGTAATTCACGAGCATGGGCACATTTCTCACCCGCCATACTCGACTCCACATTACACACCCATAGCTACAACCTTGGGCACGACGGTAGTGCTTTCAACCGACAATATACCCGCTACCTTCTCTACCGCAAATACAACCCCAAGCCCCGCATCATCATCCAAAACATCGACCCTCCTACCCTCACCTACACTACTGGCTACGACCAATACCAATACTTCCCATACTTCTACAATGCCGATGTCCGTCGCTGGATAGTACCTAATGAACAATTCACCCTCGCCGACCGCACACTGCCTTTCTACCGATACTCCAACTTTGGTTTTCGGAATCTATTCAAAGACATAAGCCCATCAGTCAAAGGATACTGTGGACGCGATTATCTGTGGGATGTCGACACACTCAACCTCGACATTGACACCTCGTTTATAGCTGACCCCCGCACATTAGCCTCTTTCGAGCAATTCCTTGCCGACGCCACAGCCGAGGGCATACAGGTCATAATGGTCCACTCTCCCATCCAGTCCTACCTCACCCGACGCTATGGCGACCCTCCCCAAATGTGGTTCATCTATCACCAACTTGCCGATAAATACAACGTACCCATACTCAACTACCTAAATAATCCCCTGTGCGACAGCACCGAATACTTTTTCAATATCATGCACCTAAACCGCCAAGGTGCTGAAATCTTCACCCGCCAACTAGCAGAAGACCTCAAGCCCCTTCTCAAATAGTATTCCGAGATAGCTCTAACACATATACTTGAACGAGCCTTGAAAAAATTCCTCTTACGCACACTAGCCTTTATCGTTCTCGTCACCATCATCATGGTGGCTTTCGACCTATACCTCTCCAACAAACTTCGTCAACGACAAGTAGGCAACTATGCCTGTTGGAACGACATCTTCCACGGCCGCATCAATGCCGACATCATTATTATGGGCTCCTCTCGCGCTTGGGTACATTACGACCCCGCTATTCTCGACTCTATCCTCCACACCAACAGCTACAACCTTGGCATGAACGGGAGTTCCTTCAACCGACAATACACCCGCTACCTTCTCTACCGCAAATACAACCCCAGGCCTCGCATTATCATTCAAAACATAGACATAACTACCCTCGGATTCACCTCTGGCTACGCCCAATACCAATACTTCCCATACTTCAACGATGCCGATGTCCGCCACACAATCATACCCTATGAACAATTCACCCTTGCCGACCGCACACTGCCATTCTTCCGCTACGCCAACTACGGCATACGAAATCTCTTCTTCAACAAAAGTATATCTGTCAAAGGATATTGCGGCCAAGATAAAAGCTGGGATGTCGACCCAATTGAACGAGGCAACTGGACCGACTACGCTGCCGATTCCCGCACGATGGTCATGTTCGAAGAGTTCCTTGCCCAAGCCACGGCTGAAGATATACAAGTAATCTTCGTCCACGCTCCCATATATTCAGAGCTCATCAAATATCAAAATGGCCTCGATGAGATGTGGAATACCTACCGCCAGTTAGCAGCCAAGTACCACATCCCCATACTCAACTATCAGAATGACCCCATTTGTAGCGACACCAACTATTTCTACAATCGGACACACCTCAACCGCAAAGGTGCGGAATTATTCTCCCGACAACTAGCCAATGACCTAAAAAAAAGAAATTTGGTAGATACGTCTGCTAATATACAATCAACACATTGACAACAAATAGAATCCACAACCGGCGTTAGTTCTAGCTTCCATGTTGAAAGTTTGTAGTATGGACGTTCTCACCAATATACAATGCCGACAACATCCGCTATCTCAAGTAGGTAAAGCGAGACTGCACCCAAGGCAAGTTGTTTGTACGATTCGCAATCAAACCTGACAGCAGTGCAGCCGATGCCGAGGTGCTGCAGGGCATTAGCTGTGGCTGCAACAAGGAAGCCATGCGTACTGTCAGAGCCATACCCCATGGAATACGCATAAACGGCAGCTCAAGACTTGTACAGTATACAATCCCGATTGCATCCGTGGCACACTATGCACAATAAAACAACATGGTGTGCGTTATTCAATAATACAATGCGTATTTTTATATGAAAAACATCATCTTCGACTTTGGCAACGTACTCGTCCGGTGGGAACCTGAACGAGTGTTTCTACCTTATTTCAACGGCGACGAGGCTCGCTACTGGTTCTTCTGGCGACATGTGTGTGACCAGCAGTTCCGAGACCGCATCGATGCCGGAGAGGACTCCCGTCAGGTCATCCACGAGCGACAGACCATATACCCCGAATACTCCGAAGCCATCGAAATGTACATGTCGCGCTGGGAGGATTCACTTCCCGGCGAGATGCCTGGCATGTTCCAACTAATACAAGAACTCAAAGCCACCTCCACCAACCGCATCTATGGCCTCACCAACTGGTCTATGGAGACCTTCCCTCAGGCCCGTGCAAAATTCAAGGTTCTACAACTGATTGATGACTACGTAGTTTCGGGTGACATCGGCGTTGTCAAGCCCAACCCCATGATATTCCACACACTTTTTGACCGCTACCACCTGCAGGCAACTGACTGCCTGTTCATCGACGACAACCCTGCCAACATTGCTGGAGCCGAACAAATAGGGCTGCAAGCCATACTCTTCCAAAACGCAGACCAACTAAGAACCTTCCTTAAATTAAATCAAAATAAAGACTAAAAAATCTTTAATTCTAAAAAAAGTAGTATATTTGCAGAATAATAATGTTCGTTTATAAAACAGCAACTAACCTATGATTAAGAAGTTACTGACTTGGTTCCTGCGCAAATATCGATATACCACCGCATCAAGGTGGGCTGTCCTTATCATCGACATACTCACACTTACCGCCGCTTTTGCCATCACAGACCTCCTCCGTCTACGCATGGTAGCACAGATCGACTGGCCCTCGTTAGCTGTCAAACTATGTGCCTTTATAGTCCTTGCCTCAATCTGCTATGTCGGCATTGGAACCCATCGTTCCATCATACGGCATTCGGGCATGTATGACATCTACAAAGTCGTCATATCCAATGTCATTGCCACCTCTATCCTCATTGTATTCAACCTTGTCAACAACAACCATCCCATAATTCAAAACCGATACACTCCTGCCTACAGCGAGATACTGATGACCTTTGCCCTGCAGATTGCCGCCATGATTATCGTGCGGCTCATCCTGCAACGGATTTACAACGACTATGTCCGCCGTCGTCGCCCCGAGAGCAACGTCATCATCTATGGCGCAGGAGCCGCTGGTGTCATCGCCTACAACGCTCTTTCACAAGACCGTTTCAACGAATACCACGTCATCGCATTCCTCGACGACAACAAGAAAAAGATTGACACAGCCCTCAACGGCATCCGCGTCTTACTCCCCAAGACCGCCCTCAACGCCGAATACATCAAAAAGAACAAGATTGAAACCCTCATCATTGCTATCCCCTCTATAAAACTGTCACAGAAGCAAGCTGTCATGAGCCAAGGTCTCGACCTAGGCCTCACCGTCAAGTCCGTCCCGCATATTAGTGATTGGATTAACGACAGCTTCTCTGCCAACCAAATTCAAGACATCCAGATTGAAGACTTGCTGGAACGTGAGACCATCAAGCTCGACAACGTCAACATCGTTCGCGAGGTAGTCGACAAAGTAGTCCTCGTCACCGGTGCCGCAGGTTCCATCGGCAGCGAAATATGCCGCCAACTCATACAATATGAGCCCCAAAAGGTCATCATGCTCGACCAGGCCGAATCGCCCATGTACGACCTTCAATTCGAACTGCGCAACAACGAGCCTTACTGCCACCACACCGAGCGCATGGAATTTGTTATCGCCAACGTCAAAGACCGCCAGCGCATGGAAGAGGTCTTCACCAAATACCATCCCCAGATAGTCTACCACGCAGCTGCCTACAAGCATGTCCCCTTCATGGAAGAAAACCCCTACGAGGCCATCCTTGTCAACGTCTTCGGTACCAAAAATATTGCCGACCTCGCCATCGAACACGGTGTCCAAAAATTCGTCATGATTTCCACCGACAAAGCGGTTAACCCCACCAACGTCATGGGTGCCACCAAACGCATGGCGGAAATCTACATCCAAAGCCGTAGCACCGAAACCACCCACTTCGTCACCACTCGTTTTGGCAACGTCCTCGGCTCCAACGGCAGCGTCATTCCCTTGTTCAAAAAGCAGCTCGCCGCCGGCGGTCCACTCACCGTCACCCATCGCGACATCATTCGCTACTTCATGACCATCCCCGAAGCCTGCAACCTCGTGCTCGAAGCCGGTTCAATGGGCGAAGGGGGCGACATCTTCGTCTTCGACATGGGCAAGCCGGTCAAGATATACAACCTGGCACAGCGCATGATACAGCTTTCCGGCCTCAAGAACATCGAAATCAAAGAAGTGGGTCTGCGCCCTGGCGAGAAACTCTACGAAGAGCTGCTCGCCAACAAAGAAGCCAACATACCCACCTACCATCCCAAAATCATGCGTGCCCAAGTGCGCCGCTATCCCCTCGACCAGATAGACAAGGCCTACGCCGAGTTGTGGAACCTCATGTCCACGCTCGACGCCATGATGCTGGTACGCAAAATGAAAGAGATTGTTCCCGAGTTCAAGAGCAACAACAGCATCTACTGCCAGCTCGACAACCCCGACACTCCCTCCAACCCTGCCTAACCAATCCGCCTCTCCATGAGCATTCTGGCAGCCAACGTCAAGCCCCTGTTCAAAGAGCTTCAATGGCACCAAGCCAGCGAATACTCCTTGTTGGCACTCCTCGCCGTCTCCCTGCCCCTCAATTGGCGTTTAGCCCTATGGTGTCTCATACTATTATGCGCCAACACACTGGTCCGCATCTTCGCCACCCGGCACGTCGGCAACCCTGCCCTAGACCGCCCTACACGCATCTGCCTCTGCCTGATGATGCTCTTCTATCTCGTCTATGCATTGAGCGGCATCTATAGCAACAATCCCCACGAAGCCCTCTCCACTATCTCCACCATGCTCCCCATGCTGCTCTTCCCCCTCGTATTCCTACTCACCGACACCCGCTACCTCACCCGCCGCCACCTCAGCCTACTCACATACCTAATGGCAGCCACGCTCACCGTGCGCTTTATCATAATGCTCATACGGTCAGCCTTTCACTCTATAGACACACAGCTATTTTCCAGCACCACCGACCTCATCACCGCCTTGCTGACGCAACTAGTCACACCAGCCATCCAAGCCATGCCGTTCCCTGAGTTAGGCAGAATGATTGCCATCCCCCCATTCCGTGTTGCCGCACATCTATTCGACAACACCATGTTCGACAGCCGCCCCACCTATCTCTTCGACCCTTTGCACCACAACTACCTAGCACTCTACATACTCACCGCCATCGCACTGCTCTACAATGAGCTGATGCGTCACTGGCATTCTCCCCGATGGCTTCGCCTACGGTGGTTCGTTATCCTCGACATTGCCCTACTCTCCGCCTACATACTACTAAGCGGGTCACGTTCAGGCATGGTCGCATGGGTGCTGCTCTTCATCGCCTGCCTTGCCCACCTCGCCATCGCCCGCCACCGATGGCGCACTATCTGCATCATACTCGTAACCTTGACCTCAATCATCGGCATCACCTACTGGGCATCTCCTTCAACATACAAACGCGTCACATCCACCGTCAACAACTTGCGCCTTGGTGAACAGGCCGACTTGCGCCAAAGCCTCTGGCAGAGCGGACTCGAAATCGCCAAGGAACGCCCTCTATTCGGCTACGGCTGCGACGGCTACTGGGAAGCCCTTTTTCAACAATACCGTTCTCACGACCACCTCGGTGCCAGTATCTCCGGACTCAGCACCCACAACCAATACCTCGAAACCACGCTTGTCGCAGGACTTGTCGGGCTATCTGCAATGCTGGCGATGATATTGATACCAGCCTTGCTCTCGCTACGCCGCCCACACCGCAACCTGCCCATGATTCTATTCACCGTAGTCTATGCAGCATGCATCTTCTTCGAGGCAACCTTTGGCCGCCAAATGGGCCTCCTCTTCATCGGTTTTTGGTACTGTCTGATCCTCCTCTACCCACTTTCCCCTAGTTCCCATCCAGCGGACACCTAAATCAATAACACCCACCCCCTGACACCCCCAAAGTGCCTGCCTTCGTTTTGCACTTATCCTATACTTATACCTTATTTATACTTTATTTATACCTTATTTATACTATTGTACAATAGTATAAATAAGGTATAAATAAAGTATAAATAAGGTATAAGTATAGGATATATACAAAAGAAACGGGGGAAAAACGAAAGGTTTTCAGCGATAAAAAATGAAACAAGGCCAGTGGATAGGAGAATTTTATGAGTTGTTTTTTATTACTATATGAAAAAAAATAGTTATTTTTGCAAGTTCGTACATGGGTGCAAATGGGCATCGAGGGTAATGTATACGGACTGATTTTTAGGTAAATAAATAATATATATAATAAAATGCAGGACATTAATATTGCTGTTATCGGCCTTGGATATGTAGGACTTCCGTTAGCCCGACTGTTCTCGACCAAGTACAAGACCATTGGCTACGACATGAACAAGGCGCGTGTGGACGCGCTGATGGAGGGACACGATGCCACCCTTGAAGTGAGCGATGAGTTGCTGCAGGATGCCATCAATAATCACGGTTTCCGCTGCACTGCCGACATTGAGGAGATACGCAGATGCAACTTCTACGTTGTCGCCGTTCCCACACCGGTAGACCGCAACAACACTCCCGACCTCACACCGCTGTACGGTGCGAGCGAGGTGGTGGGCAAGGTGATTAAAAAAGGCGACATTGTGGTGTATGAGTCGACAGTCTATCCCGGCGTGACCGAGGACGAATGCATCCCGACGGTGGAGCGCGTGTCGGGTCTGAAATACAATGTTGATTTCTTTGCCGGATACAGTCCCGAGCGCATCAACCCCGGCGACAAGGTGCATACGGTGGAAAAGATAACTAAGATAACCTCCGGCTCCACGCCCGAGGTGGCCGACTTGGTAGACCACGTATACGCCTCGGTGCTGACCAACGGCACCCACCGCGCCGCCAGCATCAAGGTGGCCGAGGCCGCCAAGGTGATTGAGAACAGCCAGCGCGACATCA
>CAMZFW010000079.1 GCA_947306225.1 uncultured Bacteroidales bacterium | reverse complement strand
TGGGAATGCCGCAACTGCGGCCACATCGTCGTCGGCACCCAAGCCCCCGACGTCTGCCCCGTATGCAATCACCCTCAGGCCTACTTCGAAATCAACCAGCAGAACTACTGAAGGAAATAAAACCTGCCATATCTGGGGTTGGGGGCTTCCTCGACAGCAATTGTGAATGTGCTAGTCTGTGATGCGCCAAAGACTAACACATTCACACGTTCTAATGTTCAATCAATAACCGCAATGACCGTAAAAGAAGTATTCGACCTGCGGAAGCAGGGCAAGATAGAAGAGGCCTATGAGGCCATTCGTCCGATGTATGCCGTTCATAAAGGGAAATACACAACGCTCTGCATGTTCTGGGTGGGGAGTGATATTCTGAGGAAGCGGCTTCAGGAAGGCCTAACCGCCGAGGCGGTCAAGATCTTCGAAGCACTGTTACGTGTGACTCCCAATATCGACGACAAGGACAACAAGGTGCATGAGGCCGTGCTGCACAATGCGTTGCGACTGAAAGAGGCAGTGCCTTCCTTTAGTCTGCTTGACTTTATGAAACTGTACGGCATTGACCACCTGACCGATGCCGACTGGCAAGGCAGCATGTCGGTTCCCAAGGAAGGGACCACCGAGCGACCACATCCATTGCCTTCCACCGCACAACGCATCATGACTCACTGCTTCCACGAGTTGCAGCAACACCCCGATGCCGACCATGCACAGATGTTTATGCCGCTACTGCAGGAGGCCACGCGTCGTATGCCCCGCGACAAGCATTCACGCCGCTATATGGCTGTAGCCTATCACATCTCGGGCAAGGACCAGAAAGCAGCCGACACATACCGCAGCCTCTTGAAACGTCACCACGACAGCTATCTCTATGCTGAGCTGGCCGAGTTGACTACCGAACCTGGCCCCAAGGCCGCCCTGCTCTGCCAAGCCATACAACACCAACGACAAGAGAAGTTCTGCACCGGCTACCGTCTTGCATTGGCACGTCTGTTGGTCGGTCGTGATGACAATCGTGCCACCTATGAGCTGCAACGATGTCTCGCCACCCGCAAGGCCGAAGGCTATATACCCACTCACGACCTGCTTCGGCTTCAGCAGCAACTCGCCAATGCCCACCCTGTCACCGATGCCGACCAACGCGACTTCTACCGCCGCATGGCTGCCAAATACCCTGTCTGAAACTTTTAGATGGCTATTAATCACTCTAAACTAAATATCATCTACAAGGCCGAAGAACTCCTCGTCACCCCCAAACGCAACCGTAGGTCATGAGAACCACTGAAATCATAATAAACCCAAATCGGTCATTAGGACGGAAAGCACCAAATAATGGGTTAAACGAAATGCCCTACGGGAAATGAATATTGTTAATTATTCGTATTCGAGAAAACGTGCCAACGGCACGTCATCCCATTAACCCAACACTGCGGGACGTGGGGTCGTGAACGAAGGGAACAACCCCGTTTCCACAGTGCGGGGCATCGTGCGAGACTGGTCAGCGTTCCGAAGGTACGCTACTGCTATCACACAATCAATATTGTAGCGTGTCTTCGGCACGCATTATCCCTATCTTATACCTGACCCCACACTTGATGGGAGTTGCTCCCGCGCAGTCGCGACTCCATCAGTATGGGGTTAATAGGATAGCGTACTTTCAGTACGCAAGCCCCCTTATTGAGCTCAGTTCTCATCTCAATAATATATAGGCATTTACATAACAAGACAAAATAATTACTCGGACACCAATTATTGTTAATCAACTCGTTTCTATTGAACGAAAAGCCCTGACGGGCTATTTTTAGAGGTTGCCCTAATCTTTCAATCCCTCAATCCTATCAACGTCATGAGGGGTGGGGCAACTCGTCTCAACGTTTTGCCTGTCTGTCTCCTGTGGCCCGTTGGTCGGGTGGCGGAAGATTTTGTAGCCCAGAAACGCAACGGTGATAGACATCAGAGGCGAGATAATATTGAAGAAGCAGTAGGGCAGGTACTCCAGTGTGGGGACTTTCAGCACCATCGACTGTGTCATGCCGCAAGTGTTCCATGGGACTAATACCGAAGTGACCGTGGCGGAGTCCTCGGTGGAACGGCTCAGCAGCCGACCTTCGAAGCCCTTGTCCTTATATAACTGCTTGAATATATTGCCCGTCAAGACAATACTCAGGTACTGGTCGCCCGTTGCCATATTGGAGAAAAGTCCCGTCGTCACCGTGGAGGCTACCAGCGAACGGCGGCCACTGATGCCACGTGCCAGTGCCGATGTGATGCTCCGCATCATGCCGCCACCCGTCAGCGCACCACCGAATGCCGAAGCACAGAAGATAAGGAACACCGTGCTCAACATCCCTTTCATGCCACGGGTCTGTACCAAACTGCTGAGGACCTCGTTGCCCGTGTCGATAGAGGTGCTGCTATAGTATGTGAGCATCAGTCCTTTGAAATTATTGCCCCCACCCACGTGAGCCACGATGTCGGGCTGCGCAATCAACATCACGATTCCCGCCACTAATGCCGACAAAAACAGGATTACCGCTGCCGGCAACCGAAGGGCGATGAGGATGCCCGTAAACAAGGGTACTAACAGCAGCCACGGGCTGATAACGAAGCTGTTCTGCAACCCCTCGGCAAATGAGGCTGCCTGCGTGCCGCCTTCCGCCGAGTGGTTCAAACTCACCACTAGGAATATAATCAACGCGATGGTGAACGACGGTACGGTGGTAATAAGCATATATCGGATGTGCTTGAAAAGCGGCACCTCCCCCACCGACGATGCCAGCACCGTAGTATCGGACAGAGGCGATATCTTGTCGCCGAAATAGGCTCCCGATATGATCGCCCCCGCAGTCCATCCCACGGGAAAGCCATGTGCCGTGCCGATGCCAATCAGGGCGATGCCCACGGTAGCCACGGTGGTCCACGAACTACCCGTAATCAACGACACCAAGGCACATATCAAACATGCCATGAACAAGAACAACGACGGCGTGAGTATCTTCATGCCGTAGTAAATCATCGTGGGCACTACCCCACTCATCATCCAGCTGCCCGAGATGGCACCGATAAGGAACAGGATAATCACCGCCGGCCCGATGGTCTTGATATTGTCCCCTATGGCGCCGTCGATAGTCTTCCACGGCACCCTGTAGCCAATCATGGCTATCGCCACCGCAACTCCCGCTACGAAGAGCAATGCCGTCTGGCTGGCACCGTAGATGGCGTCGGACCCAAACTGACGGATGACGAGTATCTGCAATGCCACTAGCACCGCAAATGGGACAAGGGCTACCGCCCAATGTATTCGAGGAGCGTCAGATTTCATATTACCACTGTCATATAATTCGGCTGCAAAGATACACAATTCCCACAAACTAACGAAATAAATTCTCCAATTTTCATTCCTCCCCCTCCGCACTGCCCGACTCCTAAAGATACCATCCAGACGGTAGCCTTATCAGCCATTTATTCAGAATAAATAATCAAATACTTATAATTCAGCATATTATAATACAACCTACCTTTTAAAGCCGTCACCACATATTTCCAAGAAAATCAATATTTTATATTTCAGTTCATTTATAGTTCATTTATAGTTCGTTTATAGTTCATTTATGTTTATCAAATGAACTGCAATAAAAGTGCAAATGAATTACAATAAAAAATTAAAACCACAGAAAGGGACAAAGGTGTTCCTCCTGTGGAGAATGGGAAAAGGCATCGGCGGGCTGGACCCGCCGATGCGCGATACTACATTATTTCATGAGTTTGAGGGGAGAGGTGAAGATGCGTTCCTTGGTGACGTATCGGTCGAAGAGGAAGAAGCAGAATGCCACAATCGCCATCGCCGTCATGCCTACCACACCGCAGCAGCCGTTGATGAGGTCGTTGAAGTTGTCGACAAACAGGGTGCCGGTTCCTGCCAAAGCGTTGAGAGTGCCGTGCATGATGGCGGCCACGATGACGGAACCGCTCTTGATGCGTACATATTGGATGATGATGCTTAAAATCGCGCTCATCACCATCATAAATAGGACACCCCATTGCGGATGCTGGGGGTAGTTGTGCCCCAACAGGATAAGGGGAGCGTGCCATAGACCCCATATCAGCCCGATGATTATGGCGGAGGTGAGAAATTGCTTGCCCTCGAACTGCTTGAGCAGGTATCCACGCCAGCCCACTTCCTCGCCAAAGGCGAAGAGGGCGTTGATAGTGGCACCCGCCACCATCGCAGACACGAAGGAAATCACCGTTATCGTCCAGGGCGACATACCCATGCCAGTGCCTACAATAGCCATCCCTACCGCATCCTGTAGATGGGTGCCGCTGACAAAATGGTCAAATAGCAGTGTCAATGCCACGATGACAGGCACCAGCAGCCAGCCGACGAACCACCAGCGGTTGACCTTCCAGCTGATGCCGATGCCGCGCAGCAGTGGCTCCTTGTTTGATTTTTGGCAGATGAGGGTGGCTATCAGGGGGAAAAACATGCAGACCGACATCCATAGTGTACTAGCACCGGGATAGGCGGCTACAAGGCTTTTGGAAAGATATAATGCCCCACCTGCGGCCCAGGCAAGGCCGTAGGTGATGGCAATGTAGAGTTTGAGATTTTTCATGGGATTGTTTTTTTTATCGGAGGGGTCGGAGTAATCGGAAGGGGTCGGAGAGGTCGGAGGGGGTCGGATTATTCTGATTACTCGGACTATTCTGATTATTCTGAATTATCTTGAGAACATGACTTTCTCGCTGTTAAACATCTTTGTGAGGCCGAAGACGGCGATGCCGGTGTAGGCTATGTCGGACACGAGGGTAATGAGTACGGGTGTCCAGCGCAGCGAGTGGGCAAACACGTCGGTCATCACCTCAATGGAGTTGTAGAAGGGAATGAGGTAGACGACGAGATTGTCGGGCGTGCTGGTCTGGAACATGGGCAGCAGGCCTGCCAACATCACCACCAGCATGAAGGGGGTAATCATGGTGCCGGCGTTCTTCACGTCCTTAGCCAAGGCGGAGAGCAGGCTGACGGCAGAGGCCATGATAAGCACCGATGCCAGAATGACCAACAGCAGGGCTATATAGTCGTTGGTGGTATAGTTGAAGGGGATGTTAATCTCCTCGCTGCTGGCTGAAATCATCTTGGGCAGCGAGAGAGCGATACCGACGAAGCTTGAGAGGCCGCTGAGCAAGGCGATGCTGCTGAGCGAGACAATCTTGCCTAATGCCAGTTCAGAGCGTTTCATGGGTGTAACGAGGAGGGTGGCAAAGGTGCCGCGCTCCTTCTCGCCCGCAATGGCACTGGGGGCTATTGCCATAGTGCCGCTGAAGAGCATCATGATGATGAGCATGGGAATGAGCTTGCTGAGGATGTCGCCCACCACTTGGTCGTCGGTGGCTTGGTCGAAATGCTGTTCCTCGCTGTCGGCACGGTTGATGTCGAAGAGATTTGACTGGCTGTTCTCATAAGCGGTCAGTGCACCGTCGATGGCATAATAGACACGGCTGGCGGCGTTATTAGCAGAGTTGTAGTAGATCTCGATATTGGGGGCCAGCTCACCACTTTGAGGGGAATAGGCGGCCACAAGTGAGTCGAAATTCTGCGGGAAACGTATCAATAATGCATTGAGGTCCTTGTCTTGCAGGGCATCGATGTCGTCTTGCCCGAAGGGGTGCTGCAGCAGGGCCATGCTGCTGTCGGTAGGTTCCAAAAGGGCAGCCATGCTCTCGGGCATGTTCTCCACATGCACGGTGACGAGGTCTTGCTCGCCTTGCGACTCCATATTGCGGATGCCCACACCCATGAGGCTATAGATAAGGTATATCAGCAGACCCGGCATAATGACGGCGGTAAACACCAGCTGGCGGTCGCCAAAGAAGCGGGCAAACTCTTTGCGTATGATGGTCCAAGTGTTGCTATGGTTTTTCATTCTTCGTCTCCTTTCTGTGCTTTATATAGTTCGAAAAAGCGGTCTTCAATAGTCAGTCCGTTGCATACTTCTTCCAGTGTGCCACATGCCGAGAGGTGGCCGTCGATGATAATGCCAACGCGGTCACAGAGGCGTTCCACCAGACTGAAGATGTGGGTGGAGAGGATGATGGTCTTACCTTCGCCGCGCAACTCCTGCAGGTAGTCGGTCACGGTGCGGGCGGTGATAACGTCGAGACCGTTGGTGGGCTCGTCGAAGATGATGATGTCGGGGTTGTGCACCAGCGAAATGACGATGCTCACCTTCTGCTTCATGCCGGTGGAGAGGTTAGCGACCTTCACCTCGGCAAACTTGTCGATGCCGAAGCGGGCAAACAATGCCTGCTTGCGGGCGGCAGCGATGGCGGGAGCCACACCGTGCAGCTCGCTGAAGAAGTCGAAGAGGTAGTTGGGGGTGAAGAAGTCTTCCAGCTTCAGCTCGCTGGTGAGGAAGGCAATCTTGCCACGCACCTCTTCGGGCTGGCTGACGACGCTGCAGCCGTCGACCCATGCATCACCGTTGTCGGGCTTGATGAGGGTGGCAAGCATACGCAGGGTGGTGGTCTTGCCGGCGCCGTTGGGGCCGAGAAGGCCGAATATTTCGCCACGGTTGGCTGTCAGCGTCAGATTGTCGACAGCCACCTTGTGGCGTGCTTGTGTGCGCTCCAGACGTTGCTGTTTGCGCGATAGGGTGAAGGTCTTGCTGAGGCCTTCGATGCGTAGGATTTCGTCCATGATATTAATTATTTTTTCTGATTATTCGGAGGGGTCGGAGTATTCTGATTGTTCTGATTATTCGGATTGTTTCTTTATGCCTAATATTGCCCAGCGGAGGAAGGGGACGCGGCGCAGCAATTCGTAGAGGGCTGGGGAGAGGGTGAATACTGCCACCAGTAATATCAAGTAGTCCGCTACGGGCGGCAGGGGGGTGTAGAGCTTGAGCATATAGCCGAGGGCGGCGATGATGAGGTAGTGCACGATGTAGACGCCGTAGCTGCTGCGGGTCATGTAAGTGGCAAACGGCGTGGTGCGGTCGCCCCAGGCCTTGAAGCACGCCAGCATGGCGAGGATGGCAAGCCAGGCGAAAAGGTTGGTGCTCCAGTGCATCAGGTAGAGCGGTGCGGTGTTGTTCTCACCCCAAGTGGCACAAGTGAGTGCCACCCCTGCCACCACCGCCGGCACAAGCAGCCAGCCGGCATATTGCGACAGGAAACGTTGCACGCTGTCGCGCGAGAAGAGGTAATATCCCATCAGGAAGGGGACGAGGTAGGCCAGCGGGCGGTAGAGGTTCCACAACCCCTGTGCACTATGGGGGTCGGGGTTAGCTATCGACCCTTGCGCCCCTGCCCAGATAAGGAGGAAGCCGCCCACCAGCAGGAGTGCTAGACGGCAAAGTCTGGACCAACCTCGCGTGGACTGCAGCAGATGGCCGACGGCATTGTACAGGCGGTCGCGCTCAATGGCGATAATAATAATTAACAGCAGGGAGAATAGCCACAGCTCCTGAATAAACCACAGCGGGCCGATGCCTGAGAAGGCACATGCCATATAACGGACAGGACCGGCGGGGATGGAGGCAATCTGATTGGGGATGCCCTGCGCCACACCGGCTATCTGGGTGTTGAAATAGCCCGTCATCCATTGAAAGACAAACAGGCCTATCGTGGCAGGGACAAGTAGTTGGCGCGTGCGTTTCTTGAACCATTGTCCCCTTGAGGCATTTATTGTCAGCCCGGACACCGGGTGGAGAGCATAGCGGCTGCTGATGCCCGCCACAAGGAAGAGCAACATCATAAACCAGGGATAGAGGAGATACATCACCACATCCTGCGGCTGGGCCTTAGGGTCGTCCACCCAACCCCCTATGCCGCCAAAGACACCTTTGTTGTTGTAGAAATAGACCACATGGTAGAGCAGCACCAGAAGCACTGTCGTCCAACGGATGTTGTCGAGGAAATGTTTTCTATTCATAATAGTTTGCGCAGTTTATTTTCAACGATACAATAGGTGACACACAATGGTATCATAAGGATAATAACAGCAATCGTCATCACCATTTCGGTCACCACATCCGGCCACAGAATGGCAGCGGAGATGGCAGCGAAGAGGAGTGTAATGATAATCGTACTCACTCCCGCAGTGATATAACGTAAGCCGTTGGGGTCGGGACCATAGACAATGCGCTCCCATTTCCAACGGCCGTCGACGCGACGAACGGTATAGTTGTAATTGTGTTGCGGGTTGAGGATAAAGTAGATGAGCATGCCGCAGGTCACCAATTCGATGAGAATGAAAATCAAGGGTAACACGATATGCATTTCCTTTTGGGAGGTCGACACAGTCAAAGGGGCACCGTGCGGCAGCACCGCCAGCAGCACAGTCTGCGCCAACAGTATGCCCACCGAGGCAAAAAGCAATATACGGAAGATGGATTTGTTTCTCTCTTTCATGGTTGGTTAACTATTATTGTCACGCCTTTTAGCCATTTCTATTTTCACTGACAACCACAGCACCAATGCAACCGTCAAGACACTCAATACAACGATACACCATCCAGCGGGAATCCTGTCGAACAGTGGTACACCAAGTTTATCCATGATGTCAACGGCAAAGATTAATGTTACACACACGCTCATGGCCCCCAGCATGATGTAGCTGTAGCCGTAGGGATCGATGGCGTGTTGCTCGTCCAGCTTCAGCCGACGCTCGCGAATGTCCAGTTTCAGATTCACGCTCTTCCCCTGACGGACAAAAATATAAACCACTGTCAACAATGCAATCACTTCGGGCAGTGTCCTGAATATCAAGTGCGATACCTTCTCACCTCCCATCGGCATCTTGACAATGAACCACACGTTCGATGCCAGGCAGATGACGGCGGCCAATGCCAGCAAGATGTATCCTATGGTTCTGCGTTGCTCCATAATGCCTATTTCTGAATACTCTTATACATCGACCAAAACATCACCACTGTCGCGACAATACAGAATGCAAGGATGGCAATAGTGGAAGCCATGCTTCCGAACGGGTCCCATCCTGTGTTTTTGAGAACCTCGATGTTGATTATTAAGACTAAGGTCAGTGCTGCCACGCCCAGCGTAATGTAGCGGTAGCCTGCGGGGTCGATGAGACTCTGCGTGGTTGCCTGATCCTTCCCTTTCAATAGCGGCTTGGAGTCGGGATGGGTAAAAGCCCATACCGCCGGGAGCAACAGTGCCACCTCCGCCAGCATAAGGACCACAATGCGGATTCGGGCATCTGCGCCTTCCGGCATTCTGATGAGGTTCCAAACCACCGACACCAAGCAGGCCACACCTGCCAGCGCCAGCAATACAATTCCGATGATTCTACGACGTTCCATTATTGAATGTGTTAATGTGTTTTTGAATGTGTTAATGTGTTAATGCTTGAGTGGCTGGCGCAATCATATTACTCAAACAATCAAGCAATCGGACAATCATACAATCTTCTTAGTTCTCGCTTTTCAATTCATCAGTTGAGGGTTTCCGCTTAGGGGTACGTTTGGCACGTTTGAGGGCATCGGACAGAATCCATTCTATCTGCCCGTTGGTGCTGCGGAACTCGTCCGCAGCCCACTTCTCGATAGCCTCGTAAACCTCGGCATCAACCCTCAGTGCAAAACTCTTTTTCATTTTTTCTTTCTAAATGGTTTTTCCTCGATTAGCCACCAGATGGCTGTGAAAACAGTTGCCTCAATAGGATACCATATTATGGGTCGTATCGTATAACCAACCTTGGCATGTTCCGCAACCCAATCCATCCCATACAGTCCTACCAAATACATCAGCCATATCAAGGCATAAAACTTCCAAGTATGTTTGTGCATGGTCATCATTTTTGTGAACGTGTTAAGGTGTTAGTACTTGGCGTGGTCAAAGACTCACGAATTTACGAATTAACACATTAACGAATTCGAAAAGTTCTTACTTCATCATCACTCCTACCACCGTGTCGTGGTGGCTGAAATCCTTAATGTCGAATTGGTAATAGTCGTTGGGCAAGTAATAGGCATCCAGCGTATCCAACTCTTTATTGACTAAGATATAATAGTCCGTCAACAACTGTCCTGTGCGGTCGGCCACAAAAAGACGGGGAATGCCGTCATGCTCGCAGCGGAAAGCCACGTCGGAGTGGAACATCGCGTTGGCCAGCTGACTGAAGAAATCGCCTTCGGGGTACTTCTCCTTATAGGCCTTCGAACTCTCCAGCACCGGGTCGTAGTGCAGATACACATCCTTCATGTCAAACCCCAGCGAAGGCAGCAGTTTGCGGTACTCCTTGGCAAAATGTCGGATATTCTCAGCAGGGGCTTCCTCCACCAAGTTGCCCTCTGCGTCAGGCTCCGAGTGATGCAGCCCGTTCAGTCCTGCCACTAGATAGATGTGCCACTCGGCAGTGTCGTGGTTGGCATAAAACTCGGCTATCTCATGCTGCAGATGATGGCGGCAAGGCTTGCACAATATGTCGAACCAATACACCACCTTCTTGTGCGTCGTGTCGCTCTTGACAAGAGATATAATCTCGTCAGTCGACACCAGCGCAGGCTCCTCAGCCTTTGCCTGCTCGAAAGTCAGCACATCCTCTTCGGCCTCCTTGTCTGCACGACCAGCGCAGCCACACACCAGCGACAGCATCATCACGCCAGCTACCAGTAAGAAAAATATCTTCTTCATCTTCCGATTATTCTGATTATTCCGATTATTCTGAATACTCCGATTATTCCAACAACTAGTTATACAGCGTTCCTGTGTTAATCACCGGGCTCGCGCTCTCGTCGGCGCAGAGCACCACCAGCAGGTTGCTCACCATAGCGGCCTTACGCTCCTCGTCCAGCTCCACGATACCGTCAGCGGAGAGTTTCTTCAACGCCAAATCCACCATACTCACAGCACCCTCCACAATCTTCTCACGGGCGGAGATGATAGCATCGGCCTGCTGACGGCGCAGCATCACGCTGGCAATCTCAGCAGCGTAAGCCAAATAGTTGATGCGTGCCTCGATAACCTCGATACCAGCAATACTCAGGCGGCTACGCAGTTCCTCTTCCAGACGGTCGTTGATTTCCTCGCCGCCACTGCGGAGGGTCACCTCCTCGGAGTTCTTGTTGTCGATATTGTCGTAGGCATACAGGCCAGCCACCTTACGCAGGGCGGCATCGCTCTGCACGTTCACAAAGTTGTCGTAGCCCTTCAGCGTGGTCACCTTCGTGCCATCCTTCTGCGTGACGGTGGTGTCCTCCACCTCGATGTCGAAGCAAGCCTTGTAGGTGTCCTTAATCTTCCATACCAGCACCAAGCCAATCATGATGGGGTTGCCGTTCTTGTCGTTCACCTTGATGGGCGCCACGTCCATGTTGCGGGCACGCAGCGAAAGACGACGCTTGCCATAGAACGGGTTCACCCAGAAGAAACCGTTGTCCACCACCGTGCCACGATACTTGCCGAAGAAGGTCAGCACCCGGCTCTGATTGGGTTGGATAACCATAAACCCGACACACTGCAGAATGTAGACGAAGCACATCAGAATGCAGAAAGGAACTGCAAAGCCGTCGCCCGCCACCATCACCAGGCCCATAGTGCCAAACACGATAGCCGCCAAAAGCAGCAGATTGATAAA
>CAMZFW010000078.1 GCA_947306225.1 uncultured Bacteroidales bacterium | reverse complement strand
AGCAATCCGTTTTTCGCCGTCACATCATACAGGTATTTCTGTATGCGGTACATCCTCCATGCGAAATCGATACTATTAGTCGATGTTACCGAGCGAGTTGTATAACGAACATAATGGTAGTCGTAATCCTCAATAACTGCAATGTTGTTGATGCGCACCGCATACTGCATGTTTATCATGGTGTCGCTGCCCAGCTTCACATCGGGCTCTACACGGATGTCCTTTAAAAACTCGCTGCGGTAAAGCTTTGAACACAGATAATTCAGTCTTTCTTCCTCTAGTAGCTCGGGAAGGATGTCGGGAAACTGTTCCTTTGTGAAGAACTCCTCCTTTCGTGGAATAAAGCGGCTGAATTCCTTCCCCTCTTGAGCGTTATATATCACGTTGGAAATAACATAGTCCGCATTATATTTTTCTTGGGCATCCATCAGGTGCTTGAGATAGTCCGGCTCAAAATAGTCGTCACCGTCGAGCGAAGTGGCGAACTCGGTATCCAGCATCCCCAGTACAAAGTTGCGGGCAGCAGCAACACCGCCATGCTCGATAGGCACGACCTTTATTCTGCTGTCCTGCTCGGCATGGGCTTGGCAGATTGACAGGCTGTTGTCCGTCGAGCCGTCGTCAATCATAAGCAGTTTATAATCGCGGAAAGTCTGTTGGTCAAGACAATCAAAGAATCGGTCCAAATGCTCTGCGATATTATATACCGTAACAAATATTGTAACCAACTGCTTTTCCATACACTTTGATATTGCTTGATTGTCTGATTGCTTGATTGTTTGAGTATTTTGAACGCGTCAGCCAATTTTCAACTTTCAATTTTCAACTTTCAATTTTCAACTCCTCCAGCGGGTATTCCACCTTGGTCAGGAACAGCCCTTGTGCAGGCATCGACACGCCGGCGGCACAACGGTTCTTGCGTTCAATTATTTGTCGTAATCCTTCTAGAGTGAGTTTGCCTCGCCCCACGTCGAGCAGCGTCCCTGTCACCGATCGTACCATATTGCGCAGAAAACGGTTGCTGCGGATGGTGAACACCCATTCGTCGTCCACTGTGTCCCAATGTGCCTCGGTGAGGTGGCAGATGTTGGTCTTTACTTGTGTGTGCAGTTTGGCGAAGCTGGTAAAATCCTCATATTCCATCAGTATCTTAGCCCCTTGGTTCATCAGTTCGATGTCGGGGCGGTAGTATATGCGGCAGTACAGCCCTTGGCGGAAAGGCAGTCGACGGTCGCTGACATGGTATTGGTAGGTGCGTGCTGTCGCGTCGAAGCGGGCGTGGGCGTTTTCCCTAACGGGAAACACCTCGAAGATGGCAATGTCCGTGGGTAGTAGGCTGTTGAGCTTGAAGGTGAGTTGGGTGCAGTCGATGGTCTGGTCTACAGCGAAATGGACGTAGAAATCACTGGCATGTACCCCCGTGTCGGTTCGGCCGCAGCCCACTATGGCTATTGGCTGCCGCAGCAGTGTGGTCAGGGCCTGTTCCAACGTCTGTTGCACCGTGGGCAGGTCGGGCTGTGTCTGCCAGCCGCAGTAGTTGGTGCCGTTGTATGCCAGATGGATGAAATACCTCATTTTTAGTAGATACGTTGATATGTTGATACGTTTATATGTTGTGCGGCAGCCTAATTTTCAATTTTCAATTTTCAACTTTCAATTTTAATTTGTAGTACTTCTTACCTCATTCACCAGCTGCCACACCATCATTTTCAGTTCGTAGATGAATTGGGCGGCATCGTATTTGTGTGCTTCTATTTCGCGCAACTTCTTCTCCCATTGTCCCGTCAGTTCGGCACTCTTTAGCAGGTCGTTGTGTATGATGTTGATGAGTCCGACTCCCGTGTCGGTGGCGATGAGCGACTTGCGCTCCTTGCGGATATAGTTGCGTTTGAACAGCGTCTCGATGATGGCGGCACGGGTCGATGGACGTCCGATGCCGTTCTCCTTCATCGCGTCGCGCAGTTCCTCGTCGGCCACGGTCTTACCTGCTGTCTCCATGGCCCTTAGCAGCGTCGCCTCGGTATAGGGCTTCGGTGGCGTGGTCCATTTCTCGGTGAGGGTAGGGGTATGGGGTCCGCGTTCTCCTTTTTGAAAGTTTGGCAGCGTCTTCTCCTCATCCTCTTTCTTGTTGCCCTCGTCGTCGGTGGCAACCTCGTCCCCTCTTGAGAGGGGTGCCACGTCAGTGGCGGGGTATGTTTTCGTGGCACGACCCCAGTTGAATACGTCGCGCCATCCCTGCTCCAATATCTGCTTGCCCGATGCCTTGAACTCCACTTTGCCTTTCTTCGTTTTTCCTTCGGGCGAGGTCTCTTCGGTTTCCACCTTGCCGGTGACGGTGGTGGTCGAGAACTTGCAGTCGGGATAGAATATGGCGATAAACCGTCGCGTGATGAGG
Source organism: uncultured Bacteroidales bacterium (assembly GCA_947306225.1). GTDB lineage: Bacteria > Bacteroidota > Bacteroidia > Bacteroidales > P3 > Colimorpha. Next base: position 9,716 of record CAMZFW010000078.1, on the reverse strand, counting down.
TCGAACACCTTCTTCTCGTTCAGCGACATATCGCCGTTGGCAGGGTTCATCCCAGTGGGTATGATGGCATGGTGATCGGTCACTTTCGACGAGTCGAACACCTTCTTGCTCTTCTTCAGTTTGGTGCCCATCAAAGGCTGTACGAGCGGTGCGTAGGGTAGCAGTCCCTGCAGTATCTGCGGGCATTTCGGGTACACGTCGTCAGGCAGGTAGGTGGTGTCCACACGGGGGTAGGTGGTGAACTTCTTCTCGTATAGGTTCTGAATGTATTTCAGCGTCTCGTCGGCCGAGAAGGAGAACTTCTTGTTGCACTCCACCTGCAGGCTGGTGAGGTCGAACAGTCGTGGTGGAGCCTCGTTGCCAGCCTTCTGGGTGATGCCCGTCACCTCAAAGTCGCGGTCTTTGATGCGCTCGAATGCCTTACGGCCTTCCTCCTCGTTGGTAATGCGGCCACGACTGTCGGTGCTGCCCTCTTCGCCCTCCTCCTTCTCGCTCTGTTTGAGGGTGAAGAGGGTGTCGCGGTAGATGGTCGAGAGCACCCAGTATTGCTCGGGCTTGAAGTTCTGTATCTCCAGCTGTCGGCTCACAATCATTGCCAATGTCGGGGTCTGTACTCTTCCGATGGATAGCACCTGCCGTTGTGCCTGACGGTATTTGAGCGTGTAGAGTCGTGTGGCATTCATGCCCAACAGCCAGTCGCCAATGGCACGGCACAGTCCCGCCTCATACAGCGACTGATATTCCTCCTGCGGCTTCAGGTTGGCAAAGCCTTCGCGTATTGCCTCGTCGGTCATGGAGTTAATCCACAGCCTTTTCACCGGGCAGGTGGGCTGTGCCTTCTGCATCACCCATCGCTGTATCAGCTCACCCTCCTGTCCGGCATCGCCGCAGTTCACGATGCCCTCGGCAGCCTGCATCAGCCGCTGGATGGTGTTGAACTGCTTTTCGTAGCCGTCGTTGGCAATCAGCTTGATGCCGAAACGGTTGGGTATCATCGGCAGCGTCTCTAAGTTCCACGACTTCCACCAGGGGTCGTAGTCGTGCGGCTCCTTCAGCGTGCAGAGGTGTCCGAATGTCCACGTCACCTGGTAGCCGTTACCCTCCATATAGCCGTCGTGCGACACATTGGCACCCAGTATGCGGGCTATGTCGCGTCCCACCGACGGTTTCTCAGCAATGCAGACAATCATAACTACAAGTAAACTAAAAAGTAAAAACTAAAAACTAAAAGGTTTTTAGCATTCTCACGGTGATTAATTATTGTTGATTCTTGTATGTTTTTAGAGATGATAATAATAGTGCAACCATTTCGCTAGAATCTTGAAAGATGGAAGTGTACTCTTTTTCGGAAATCAATTCGGAACGGTATAAGAGTTCAATCCAATATTGTGTTTCTTCTGCCTCTTTTAGTGCAATAGAAAGCTTACTTTCGAAGTCGGCTGGACTTTGGGCAAAGCGACTTTCTCGGGTATTGGCTCCAATACTGGTACCACTTCTGAGCAATTGTTTGCTCAAAACATAGATATTTTTGTCCTCTTTCAAGTATTTGTAGAATTTGACGCAACGAATTGCAAAATCCATGCTTTTAGAGTACAGCAAACTATCTTTCATTTATAGTACTTATTTAGGTTAGGTGGTTTCTATTTAAACTAAAAACTATGGCAGCATTTTTTAATTGTTAGTTTTTACCTTTTATTTTCACAAGGCGACAGCCCACCTTCTAGTTTTTAATTTTTACCTTTTACATTCCCAAGGCGACAGCCACCTTTTAGTTTTTAGTTTTTACTTTTTAGTTTAACACAATCGCAAACGGCAGTCTGGCCTGCAGCGGTTCCATTTTCGACCAACTTTCCAACTCGCTGTAGAAGGGGATGATGCTGTTCAGTCGGGCTTTGATTTGCTCCTCCTCGTCCTCGTTCATCTTCTGCATCATCAACTCCCACAGTCCCTTTTCCGCCGGGAACGTCGTCACCTTGCATTTGTCATAGTCCACCTCGGCCTCCTCGGCAGCGATGTGCAGTGCCAATGTCAGTCCGCCCAGCGTGTCCACAAGTCCCAACTCCTTAGCCTGCGCGCCGGTCCATACCCGTCCGCGAGCTATGCTGTCCACATACTCGCGAGTCAGTCCTCTGCCGTCCGCCACACGCTGTGTGAAAGTGATGTAGAAGTCCTCCACATTCTTCTGCAGCATGGCACGAGCGTCGTTCGACAAGGGTCGGTAGAGCGACAGCCCCGTGCTGTTTTTGTTGGTCTTCACCGTGTCGGTGGTGATGCCCAGTTTTTGGCGCAGTAGGTTGCCCACCTCGGGTATGGTGGCAAACACGCCGATGCTGCCCGTCAGTGTGGTGGGATGTGCCACTATCTTGGTGCCGAAGCAGCTAATCTCGTAGCCTGCGCTGGCGGCCAGTCCGCTCATCGAGATGATGACGGGTTTCTCCTTCTTTGCCTCTACTACAGCGTGGGTCATGCTTTCCGATGCCGTCACCGCGCCGCCGGGCGAGTTCACACGCAGCACTATCGCCTTCACCTTCTTGTCCTTGACGGCATCTGCCAGTGCCTTCACTATGTCGTCGCCATACACTGCCGTCCGCGTGCCGTCGCCCTTGCCGGGCACCACGTCGCCTTCGGCATAGATGACGGCTATGCGGTAGTCCTTATCCTCTTGCTCGATAGCTTTGGCGTAGCGTTTGGCTTTCACAATCTTGCTGACCAAGTGTTCTTCCTTCAATATCTTCTTCACGTCCTGAGCAAAGCATAGCGTGTCCACCAATCCTGCCTTCAGCGCGTCGTCGGGCAGGTAGCCGCTGAGGTTGTCCGCCACGGCGTTCATCTGCTCCACGGTCATGTGGCGATTGGTAGCCATCACCTTGACGGCATGGTCCCAGATGCTGTTGATATAGCTGTGCACCTGTTCGCGGTTGGCATCGCTCATGTCGGTGCGCGTATACACCTCGCCTGCGCTCTTGTAGGCACAGCTGGTGGGGCGTATCAGCTCCATGTGCACCCCCAGCTTGTCCAGCAGTCCCTTGTAGAACATCACCTCGGCTCCCATGCCGCGGAAGTCGATGATGCCCGACGGGTGCACGCAAATCTTTTGGGTGCCGGTGGCCAGATAGTATTCGGGCTGGCTCATCGCCTCGCCGTAGGTGATGACGGGCTTGTCGCTCTCTTGCCGGAAGGTGCATAGGGCTTCCTGCAGTTCCTCGGCCTGTGCCCAGCTCAGGTTGCTGCCGCCCAGATGCAGATAGAGGGCTTTCACGCGGTCGTCGTCCTTGGCATGGTCTATGGCCAACAGCAGCTCGCTGAGGCTTGTCGTGGTGTTGTCGCCCAGCAGGTCCATCAGTTCGTTGGGCTTGCCTTCCGACACGTCGCCCGTGATGTTCAGCTCCACGGCGAAACTCTTGCCAGTGAGGGGAGTGCTGTCGCCCGACGTTTTCGACAGGGCCGACACGAGTATGCCCATGCAGAGTAGGAATGAGAGGATGCTGAGTGCCACGGTACCGATGATAAATCCCACGGCCGAAGCCAGCATGGTCTTGCCGAAGCCCATAGGCTCCCTTTTTGTCGACCCGGACACCGGGTTTTTCTGTGTATTTGTTGTGTCCATAATGTGTTATGAAAATGATACTTTCGTAATTGCGATTGCAAATGTACGCATTTTTTTTTGATTTTTACGCCACGGCAAGCAAAAAATTTCGGTGAGAAAATGCGTCTTGCACTTATCCGTTCGTTTGCCGTTCGTTATCCGATCGTTTGCCGTCCAGGGAACGGCAAACGACCCCCCAATCGGTAAAATGCGGTAAGTTTCGGTAGGATGCGGTAGAATGCGGTAAGTTTCGGTAGAATGCGGTAAGAATCGGTAACGGGGAGGATTTTTTTGTTGTAGGGTTCAATTGTACGAGCTCAAGGCGACAGTTTGGATTTAGTATACCGAACACCAACCAGAAAAGCATTGCGTGAAATGGGAGTTCATAAAAGAAGGCAATGTGGAATGGAAAAATTGAGAATTTTGAATTGTGAGTTGCGTGATGGATAGTTTCTCCACTAGGATGGGGAGACGCAGAAATGTCTATTATGTGAAAAATGTCGCCATATCGGAAATAATTCGTATCTTTGCATTTTATTTCGTAACGATATGGATGAAGATAACATAACTCCCGAAGAACAGGATGAAACGTTGGATGCCAACGGATTGACTCAGGCCGACGAAGGGACGGTGGGCGAAGGCTCGACATTGTCGCTGGGCGGCATGTTTCGCGAATACTGGATTGACTATGCATCGGATGTGATTCTCGACCGTTCGGTGCCGGACATCGACGACGGTCTGAAACCAGTGCAGCGACGCATATTGCACGCCATGAAGGAGACCGACGACGGTCGCTACACGAAGGTGGCCAACATAGTGGGTACCACCATGCTGTATCACCCCCACGGCGATGCCTCAATCAATGACGCGCTGGTGAATCTAGGGCAGAAGAATCTGCTGATAGACTGCCAAGGTAACTGGGGTAACATACTGACGGGCGACGGCGCGGCGGCAGGCCGTTATATCGAGGCGCGACTGTCGAAGTTTGCCAAAGAGGTGGTGTTCAACGCCAAGACCACCCAGTGGAAGCCTAGCTACGATGGAAGAAAACAGGAGCCGGTGACGCTGCCCATTAAGTTCCCACTGCTGCTGGCACAGGGCACAAAGGGCATCGCCGTGACGCTGACGTCGAACATACTCCCCTACAACTTCTGTGAGTTGCTGGAGGCATCGATTAAGATACTGAAAGAAGAGCCGTTTGAGATATATCCCGACTTCCCGACAGGCGGACTGATAGATGTGTCGCGATATAACGATGCGGCATTGGGTGGAAGACTGCGCATACGTGCCAAGATGCACTACGACGACAAGCGCAAGGCGATAGTCATCACCGAACTGCCCTACGGCATCACTACCGGGGTGCTGATAGAGAGCATACTGAAGGCTAATGAGAAGAAGAACATCACTATCAAGAAAGTGGACGACAATACGGCAGCCGAGGTGGAGATAGTGTGCTATCTGCCCAACGGAGTGTCGCCCGACCAGACGATAGACGGACTGTATGCCTTCACGAACTGCCAAATCAGTTTCTCGCCGCAGACGTGCGTCATCATGGACAATAAGCCGGTGTTTATGACCGCCAGCGACATACTGCGGCATTCCACTCTGCGGACTAAGGACTTGTTGCGGCAGGAGCTGGAGATACAGTTGGCCGAGCTTGAGGACAAATGGCACTGGGTGTCGTTGGAGAAGATATTCTTTGAGAAGGGGATATACAAGGTGTTGGAGAAAAAGGACTTCGCCACATGGGACGACCAGGTGACGGGCATCGAGCGCGGATTTGACCCGTATAGGAAGCTGTTCCGCAAGGAGATAACACGCGAACATGTGTTGAAGCTGTGCGAGAAGCCGGTAAGAAAGATTTCGAAGTTCGACATCAAGAAGGCGGAGCAGGAGATTGCCAATATCGAGATAGACATTGAGGAGACCAAGAACCACTTGGCACACCTCACCGAGTATGCCATCAACTATTTCCAGCACATATTGGAGACATACGGCAAGGGACGCGAGCGCAAGACGGAGATAAGGAACTTTGAAGAGATACAGGCGGCGAATGTGGCGGTGGCGAGCGAGAAGCTGTATGTGAATATGGCCACGGGCTTTGTCGGCACGGCGATGAAGAAGGACGAGGAGGCAGAGTATGCCTTCGACTGCTCGAAGATGGACGACATCATTGTGTTCCGCCCCGACGGCACGATGCTTGTCACCAAGGTGCAGGACAAGGCGTTTGTGGGTTCAGTGGCGTGCAAGGAGTTGCTGTATGTGGGACTGTTCCGCAAGAAAGACGACCGCACGGTGTACAACATGGTGTATCGCGACGGCACGCTGGGCTATGCCTTTGTGAAACGGTTCTCGGTGGTGAGCGTGACGCGCGACACGGAGTATAACCTCACACAGGGCACCAAAGGTACCAAAGTGCTGTATTTCACCGCCAATCCTAATGGCGAGGCGGAGATGATAACAGTGCACCACGCCACCAAGGCGAAGCTGAAGAAGGTGAGTTTCGACTTCGACTTTGCCAAGCTCGCTATCAAGGGACGGCAAGCGATGGGCAACATACTGACCCGCAATGCAGTGCGTAACATCACCAAGAAAGGCGAGGGCGTTTCGACGTTGGAGGCACGTGAGATATGGTTTGACCGCTCGGTGCTGCGACTAAATGTGAACGGCGCAGGCGAGTCGCTGGGACGCTTCTCGGGCAAGGACAAGATATTCACACTCTATCGGTCTGGCGCGATGCGTCTGGTGGGTCACGACTTGGGCAGCCATTTCGACGACGACCTGCTGGAGATACGCAAGCACAACCCGAGGATGATTGTCACCGTGCTGTATCGCGACGGCGAGACGGGCAGCTACTATCTGAAACGTTTCCAAGCCGAGGAGTCGGACAAGAAGTTGGCATTCGTCGACGAGGGCGACACGATGATTGACTACCGCCTAGACACATTCCCGCACTTGAAGGTGCTGTATGACCCTAGCAGCGGGAAGAAGATACTGGAGGAGGAGATAAATGTGGACGAGTTTATTGCCGTCAAGGGATATCGGGCAAAGGGCAAGCGTGTGACCACTGCCGAGGTAAAGGAATTCCAGTGGCTGGAGCCCGACCCCGAGCCAGAATATGAAGAACCCCAAATGGATGAAGAGGATGCCGACGACGAGCCCAACGACCGTGAAGGCTTCGCCGAAGGAACCCAGACAGAACTGTTTTGAATGTGTAAATGTGTAAATGTGTGAATGCTTGAGTGGCTGGCGCAGTCAAATTACTCAAACAATCAAGCAATCAAACAATCAAACAATCAAACAATCTTAACTCATGAAGATATTAGTCGTTTTACCCCGGTTTCCGTACCCCTTGGAGAAGGGCGATAAGCTGCGGGCCTACTATCAGATAAAGGAACTCTCGAAACACAACGAGGTGTATCTATACTGCGTGTCGCACACCAAGGTGCTGCCCGAACATATCGACGCAGTGAAACCCTATTGCAAGGAGATATGCTTGGTGCGTTCGCCACGGTTGGTGAACTATAAGAATGTGGTACGCAACTATCTGCACACCAAGTCGCTGCAGATGGGCTATTGGGACTCCATCAAGTCGCGCAAGGCGTATAAGGCGTTTGAGAAGAAGGTGGAGCCCGATGTGCTGTACAGCCAGATGGTGCGCACGATGCCGCTGGTGAGCCGTTCGCTGAGACCGAAGGTGATGGACTTTCAAGATGCGATGTCGATGAACTGCGAGCGCCGCATGGAGAAGAGCCGCGGGCTGTGGCACTATATCCTGCATTTCGAGTTCAAGATGCTGCGCTCGACGGAGTACAACTCGTTCAAGATATTCGACGCGCTCACTATCATCTCCGAGCCCGACAGCGAGGCGATACCGCACAAGCAGAACGGCGACATACATATCATTCCCAACGGGGTGGACTTCGGCTATTTTGCCCCTATGGAACGCGAGAAGAAGTACGACATCCTCTTCTGTGGCAACATGAGCTACGAGCCTAACGTGCATGCCTCGCAGTTCTTGGCGCAGGAGGTGATGCCGCTGGTGTGGAAGGAGATGCCCGAGGCGACACTGTTGCTGGCGGGTGCGTCGCCCAAGCGCGAGGTGCGCAAGTTGGAGAGCGACAAGGTGACTGTGTCGGGCTATGTCGACGATATCCGCGAGAGCTATGCCTCTGCCCATATCTTTGCTGCCCCGATGCAGACGGGTTCGGGTCTGCAGAACAAGTTGCTGGAGGCTATGGCCATGATGCTGCCCTGTGTGACCACCTCAATAGCCAATGCCTCGCTATATGCCGAGGAGGGTCGTCAGGTGTTGGTGGGCGACACGGCACAGGCGTTTGCCGACCACCTGATTACGCTTCTGCGCAATCCCGAGCGTCGCGACCAGCTGGCTCTTGAGGGCTACAACTATGTGAACGACAACTTCAGTTGGGAGAAGGCAGGCGAGAAATTGGAAGCGGTGTTGCAGAGCGTGGTGAATAAAGAAAGTAAAAGGTAAAAACTAAAAAAGTTTGTAACGACAAGTTTTAGTTTTTACTTTTTAGTTGGGTTCTATTAATTCAAAATTAGAAGGTAAAAATGGAAGTTAAAATGGAAGTTAAAGTGGAAGTTAAAATGGACAATACTGTTGACAACCAAGCATTTGTCCTATTTAACTTCCTATTTAATTTCCCATTTAACTCCATATTATTCAATTTATAGAAGTCTTCTTTAGTTTGTAGCAACAATTTTTAGTTTTTACTTTTTAGTTTAAATAATTAATGGCTTGGAAACCCAATAATCACGGCAAGTGGAAGAAACCCATCGGAGAATGGGAGGCGGAGCAATTGCAGAAGAAACGCCCCACGCCACAGGAGCGTAATACCTTCAGCACCGAGGTGGTGCCGGAGAAGGCGATACTGGTGAGCGTGTGTGCCAACGGTACTACGATGGAGCGCACGCAGGAGTGTCTGAACGAGTTGGCCTTCCTGCTCGACACCGCCGGCGGCATACCCGTGAAACAGGTGATTCAGAAACTGGAGCGTCCCGACACGCGTACCTATGTGGGCAGCGGTAAGCTGGAGGAGATAAAGGAGTACAAGAACGCGTTGGATGCCGACTTCCTGGTGTTTGACGACGAACTGTCGCCGGCACAGCTGCGCAATCTGGAGCGCGAGTTTGAGTGCCGCATATTGGACCGCACCACCTTGATATTGGATATCTTCGCCAAGCGTGCCCGCACCAGCATCGCCAAGACTCAGGTGGAGCTGGCACAATTGCAATATATGCTGCCACGACTGACCCGCATGTGGACGCACCTTGAGCGGCAGCGCGGCGGTATCGGTATGCGCGGACCGGGCGAGACACAGATTGAGACCGACCGACGGCTGATAACCGAGAAGATTGCCCTGCTGAAGGAGAAACTGCGCGACATCGACAAGCAGAAGGTGCAGCAGCGCAAGAACCGCGAGAGCCTGGTGCGTGTGGCACTGGTGGGATACACCAATGTGGGCAAGTCGACACTGATGAACCTGCTGAGCAAGAGCGAGGTGTTTGCCGAAAACAAACTCTTTGCTACGCTAGACACCACAGTGCGCAAGGTGGTGCTGGGCAACCTGCCCTTCCTGCTTACCGACACGGTGGGGTTTATCCGCAAGCTGCCTCACGGACTGGTGGAGTCGTTCAAGTCGACGTTGGACGAGGTGTGCGAGGCGGACTTGCTGATGCACGTGGTGGATATTTCCCATCCCGACTATGAGGAGCAGATCAACGCCGTGAACCGCACGTTGGAGGAAATCGGAGCCAACGACAAACCCACCATCCTTGTGTTCAACAAGATTGATGCCTATACTTATATCGAGAAAGAAGAGGACGACCTGACGCCCATGACCAAGGCCAACTGGACGCTGGAGATGCTGCAAGACAGCTGGATGGCGAAACAAGCCGAGAGTGGCGATACCCTGCACACCCTCTTCATCAGTGCCGCCAACCGCGAGAACATTGATGCCCTGCGCGACGTGATGTACGAAGAAGTGAAGAAAATCCACGCGGTGAGATACCCTTACAACAACTTCTTGTATTGAAAAATATTATTAATTCAATAATAGTATAAATATGAAGAGATTAAGTAAAGGGGGCTTCTATAAATCAC
>CAMZFW010000077.1 GCA_947306225.1 uncultured Bacteroidales bacterium | reverse complement strand
TACCGGTGCTGGCCATGTCGCAGCTGAGCCGTGCCGTGGAGACCCGTGGCGGCACCAAGAAGCCGATGCTGAGCGACCTGCGTGAGTCGGGTGCTATCGAGCAGGATGCCGACTTGGTGATGTTTATATACCGTCCTGAATACTACGGCATCGAAGACGACAACGGCCCTACGGCGGGCATGGCGGACATCATCATCGCCAAGCACCGTAGCGGAAGCGTGGGTGAGGTGCGCCTACGTTTCGTTGGCAAGTATGCGCGCTTTGAGAACAAAGACTTTGTCACCAGCGAGCAGATGCTCAACAGCACCATGCCTCAGAATGTGGGTTTTGACCAAGGTGGAGCTCCCACTATATTGATAGACTCGAAAATCAATCGTCCCAATAACTTCCCGCCCGAGGAGAACGTGCCGTATTGATTTGGAAACAGTATGCTCTATTACAAGAATAAAAATAGAAACAAAATAAATATTGACAAATGGAAAACATTGAGAATCTCACCAAACAAGACCTCTTAAAAGAGACTATCAAACACATCGACATCAAGAAATACGACTCGACAGAGTTGATTGACGCCATGCGTGGCATGTCGTTCACCAGCCGCGACACCGCCCGTGCTGCCGACATTCTGACCATGATGTGCAAGGAAAAGGACTGCACCAACATCCTGACCATCGCTGGCTCGACCAGTGCGGCGGGCTGTATGCAGGTGTATGTCGACATGGTGCGCAACAAGATGATTGACGCGGTGGTCGCCACCGGTGCTTCTATCATCGACATGGACCTCTTTGAGGCTCTGGGTTTCAAACACTATGTGGGTACCAAGGAGAACGTCATCCCCGACACCAAGCTGCGCGAACTGTACATCGACCGTATCTACGACACCTTCATCGACGAGGAAGAGTTGCAGGCTTGCGACAATGCCACCTATGAGCTCGCCAACATGCTGGAGGCACGTCCCTACAGCAGCCGTGAGTTTATCTATGAGCTGGGCAAATGGCTGCACAACGGTCGTGGCGTGAAGAAGGACAGCCTGATACAGACCTGCTACGAGTGCGGAGTGCCCATTTTCTGCCCCGCCTTCAGCGACAGCAGCGCCGGCTTCGGCATCGGCAAGCACCAGTGGGAGCGCGCCCAAAAGGGTGAGAAGTACCTGAGCATCGACTCGGTGTGCGACTTCGTGGAGCTGACCAAGATTAAGATGAACTGCCCCGAGAGCGGCCTCTTCATGGTCGGTGGTGGTACGCCCAAGAACTTTGCGCAGGACACGGTGGTGTGCGCCGAGATTCTAGGTTATGAGGTGCCTATGCACAAGTATGCCATCCAAATCACGGTTGCCGACGTGCGCGACGGCGCCTGCTCGAGCTCCACTCTGTTGGAGGCCGGCAGCTGGGGCAAGGTGAGCGAGGAATTGCAGCAGATGGTCTATGCCGAAGGCACCACGGTGATTCCCGCCATCGTCTCCTACGCCTACCACAACGGCTGTTGGAAAGACAGAGAGTACAAGAACTGGCAGAAACTATTTGAAAAATAATGCATAAAAAGGGTCGTCAAGGATATGCTATTCCTTGGCGACCTTCATTTTTAGCCACAGCAATCTATCCCCAAGAAAACATTATTATGGAAGAAAAAATCCGCATGCAGCTGCGCGAGCTGCTAAATCAAGAGGTGGTGCTGGCCACGGGCTGTACCGAACCCGGTGCCGTAGCCCTCTGTGTGACTAAGGCATGTGAACTGTTGGGCCGTGAGCCCGAACGCATCGAACTGAGCCTTAGCAAGAATGTGTTCAAAAACGCCATGGGTGTAGGCATCCCCGGCACTGGCATGATAGGGCTTCCGATAGCTGTGGCAGTGGCAGTGGTGGCTGGCGAGTCACGCCGCCAACTGGAAGTGCTGACTGTGCCGGCCGAGCGTGTCGAAGAGGCTAAGAAGTGGCTGGCTAACAACGCCGGATGCATCAATATCGGTGTCAAAGAGAATTGCGACAAACTCTATATCGAGTGCACCTGTACGTCGGGCAACGACACCGCCACGGCAATAATCAGTCGCCGACACACCAACTTTACCTATCTGGCCCACAATGGCAAGGTGCTGCACAATAATACCATCACCGCACCTTTGGAGAGCCATGTCAACCCATCGGCAGCCGACGGGTTGAATCTGACAGCCCGCTTGGTATATGACTACGCCACCACAGCACCCATCGAAGAGCTGGACTTCATCCGTGAGACGGTGAAATATAACGATGCTGCCGCAACCGAAGGGTTGAAAGGTTACGGGCTACATACGGGTAAGATACTGATGGAGAATGCGGCTGGCGACATTGTGCACACCGTTGTGGCACGCACCGTAGCGGCATCGGATGCCCGAATGGACGGCTGCACACTTCCCGTATACAGCAACAGCGGCAGCGGCAACCAAGGCATAGCCTGCACATTGCCCGTATACAACTACGGCAAGGCGAAAGGCTGTGACGATGAGTCGATAACCCGTGCGCTAGTGCTGAACCACCTGATGTCGATATATATCAAACGCGGCATTGGCCGCCTGAGTGCCCTGTGCGGGCTGGTGAACGCCAGCATCGGCGTGACGTGTGGCATAGTCTACCTCCACGGAGGCAGTTTCGACCAGATGTGTTTCGCCATTAAAAATATGATTAACACCATCGCCGGCATGGTGTGTGACGGAGCCAAGCCCAGTTGTGCCTTGAAGATGAGCACGGGCCTGTACAGTGCCTTTGTCAGTGCCGAACTGGCCTACCACGACTGCGTGGTGGACGCGACAGACGGCCTCAGCGAGAGTGATGTAGACTGCTCTATCCGCAATCTGGGTCGCCTTGGTTGCGATGGCATGGACCAAGTTGACGACATGGTGCTGGATATTATGACCCATAAACAATAAATTGGAGAAAGTGACGTTATTGAGGGGAGAGGTTATGACGCACTGCATGGCTTAAACCGGCAGTTGTTAATAACTTTCTCCGAAATAATTGTGCTACGTGAAAAATAATAGGTAATTTTGCAAACTAAAATTAATTAGTAATAACATGGAAAATAGAAAAGAAGAACTGTATTCGCAGGCTATTCCTGCTGGTAAGCGTCGTTATTTTTTTGATGTGAAGGAAACCCGTGGTGGTGACAAGTTTATTACCATTACCGAGAGCCGTCGTCTTTTTGACAACAACACGGGCGAGTTTTATTATGACAAGAACAAGATTTTCCTTTATAAAGAAGATTTCGAGAAGTTTCAAAAAGGTTTGGCAAATGCATTCTCGTTCATAGAGACTGGCATTGAGCCCGAACCTGTCGTTGTTGAGAACGATTTCGAATACGACGGCGAGCGTCGTGAATACCCCAAGAACGAATTGGAAGATATTGACTTTAAGTTCTAAACGCTGTCTGCCATGGGAAAGATAATCTCTGTCGCCAATCAGAAGGGCGGGGTGGGGAAGACCACTACCGCTGTGAACCTCAGTGCAGCACTGGCGGTGATGGAGTACAAGGTCCTCCTAGTTGATGCCGACCCTCAGGCCAACGCCACGTCGGGGCTCGGCATCAATCCCGACGAGTTGGAGAAGAGTGCCTACGAGTGTTTTATGGGGCATGTCGACATCCACGACTGCCTGATAACCACCGATGCACCCAACCTCACCCTGCTGCCCACCCGCATCGATTTGGTGGGTGCAGAAGTGGAGCTCGTCAACGAGAAGAACCGTGAGTATTTCATTTCCCGTGCCCTAGAGCCTGTGCGCAACGACTACGACTTCATCATCATCGACTGCAGTCCTTCGCTGGGTCTTATTACCGTCAATGCCCTCACGGCAAGCGATTCGGTAATCATTCCCATACAGAGCGAATATTTCGCACTTGAAGGACTGGGTAAACTTCTTAACACTGTGCGTATTGTGCAGACTCGTCTCAACCCCAAGTTGAACATCGAGGGTCTGCTCATCACCATGTACGATTCGCGTCTCCGCTTGGCTAGGCAGGTGGTCGAAGATGTGCGCTCGCACTTCAAACGACTGGTTTTCGACACCCTTATCTATCGAAACACCAAACTGGCAGAAGCACCTAGCTATGGCAAGTCCGTCATCATGTACGACGCCACCTGTGCCGGTGCTGTCAACTACCTCAACCTTGCCACCGAATTGCTACGACGCAACAAGATGAAGCCTCTCGGCACACTAGATAACTAATCACAGAACACACAAACAATGGCAAGTAAGAAACCTCTTATACCAGGTCGCGGACTAGATGCCATTCTAGGCAGCATCGATATCGACACGCTCAACGGTAGCGAGTCTGATGTCACTGCCGCCATTAGTATGGTGCCTATTAGCGACATCGAGGCGAACCCTTTCCAACCCCGTAAAGATTTCGACGACACCGCGTTGCAGGAGCTTTCGCAGTCCATTCGCGAGCAGGGTGTCATTACGCCCATCACCGTTCGCCGTATGCCCGACGGCAAGTATCAGCTCATCGCTGGCGAACGTCGTCTGCGTGCCTCACAACTGGCCGGCCTCACCGAGTTGCCTGCCTACATCCGTGTCGCTACCGACGGTCAGATGATGGAAATGGCCCTTGTTGAGAATATACAACGCGAGAATCTCAACGCCATGGAGATAGCCCTCTCCTACAATGCTCTCATCGAGGAGTGCCAGCTCACCCACGAGCAGCTCAGCCAGCGTGTGGGCAAGGACCGCTCCACCATCACCAACTACCTCCGCCTGCTCAACCTGCCTGCCGAGACCCAGTTGGCTCTCAGCTCTGGCCAGATAAGCATGGCGCACGCGCGTGCCCTAATCAATGTCGAAGACCCCGAACAGCACCTTTCCATCCTTCACGAGATTGTCAACCGCCACCTCTCCGTCCATCAGACCGAGCAGCTGGTCAAGGCCTCCAAGACCCCTTCACATCCCCGTGTGACCACCAAGGCCGAACTGCCAGCCAGTTACAATGCCACTCTTTCACAGATGCGCGAGAAGCTCCGCTCCGATGTCGAGATAAAGCGTTCTCGTCGTGGCAAGGGTACGCTGACAATCCATTTCAATAACGACGAAGACTTCGAACGAATAGTCCAACTGCTCAACATCTGACACATCCACTCACCTCAGCCTGCCGTGCAACGACGTCTGCTCATATCAATCTTACTGCTTGTGGCAACCGTCTCGGTTCAAGGCCAGGAGGTGGTTGATGTGCGTCCCTCGGTTGTCACCTCGGTCACACCCGCCAAGGAGCACAACCCCACTAAGGCACTGCTGCTCTCCCTCATACCGGGTGCAGGACAGATTTACAATGGGCAGGCGTGGAAGGTGCCCATCTTTTATGCCGCATTGGGAGCTGTAGGCTATTTGGTCTACACCAATTATAACGAGATGATGATGTTCAAAAACGAATATCTTAGCATCGGATATAACGGACGGTCCACGTTGGAGGGCTATTCAGGCTATCCGGGCAGTAGCATATATAATATGTACCAGACGAGCAACAAGAACTTCCAACGCTATGTTCTCATCTCCCTGGCGGTCTATGGCTTTAACTTGCTCGACGCTTACGTCTTTGGGCATCTCTACGACTTTCAGGTCAGCGACGACCTATCACTCAATGTCTCACCATCGCTCACACCCATTCCCTCTTCCAATGCTGCAATGGCTCCATCGCTGAGCCTTTCATTTCATTTCTAGTAAAAAAACAATCAAATCTTTAATTTTTAATCTTTTATCCTCAATGAACCCATTCCTAATGATTCAAGCCGACATGGCTGAAGCCCAAACAACTGTCGACAGCCTCGCTGCAGCCGCTGCCCCCGTCGAACGCATCTCTCTTTGGCAGATGGCATTGAACGGCGGTTGGATTATGCTTGTACTGGCATTGCTCCTCGCACTTGCCATATACATCGCCGTCGAACGCTACCTCGCTCTTCGTCAGGCTGTCAAGGTCGAGAATGACGACCTTTTCATGAACAACATCCGTGAATACATCCACAAAGGCGATGTCGACGGTGCTCGTGCCCTCTCCAAGCAGACCAACTCGCCGCTCGCACGCATGGTCGACAAAGGCCTCTCCCGTCTGGGCCGTCCGCTTTCCGACATTCAGGCCGCCATTGAGAACGAGGGCAAGCTCGAAGTGGCACGCCTCGAAAAGCGTGTCTCGCTCGTCGCCACCGTCGCCTCCCTCGGCCCCATGATTGGCTTCCTGGGCACCGTCACGGGTATGGTTACCTGCTTCCAAGACATGGCCTTCGCTGGCAACAACATCGAAATCAACACCCTCGCCACCGGTATGTATCAGGCCATGGTCACCACCATTGGCGGTCTTATAGTCGGCATCATCTGCTACTTCCTCTACAACGTGTTGGTAACGCGCATCAACAAGGTGGTTCTCGACATCGAAGTGCGTGCCACCGAGTTTATGGACCTCCTCCACGAGCCCGCCTAACTATCACCTCCTAGGAAAACTAGAACAACTAGAAAATACTAGAAAACCATGATAGAAACAAGAAATAAACTGACCATCGAGAACAACAACTCCACCATGTCCGACTTGGTGTTCCTTCTCCTGGTCTTCTTCATGCTCACCTCCACGCTCATCAGCCCCAATGCCGTCAAGCTGCTCCTGCCCGAAAGTGGCAGCAAGACCATGGCAAAGCAGAACGTGACCGTCTACATCGACGAGAACTACCAGTTTCAGGTAGGCGACACTCCCACCGATGTCGACGGGCTTGAGCCCCTAATTGCCTCAGGCATTGAGCCGGGCATTAACGATGCCTGTGTCGTGTTGCGCTCCGACAAGACTGTCCCCGTGCAATATGTCGTCAATGTCATCGATGCCGTCAACGCCATCAATGAACAGACCGGCTCCAAGCACAAAGTCATCCTCGCCACCTCACCCAAGAAGTAACAACCCCTAGTAATACTAGAACTACTAGAACCACTAGTAAAATAACCACCAATGAACCAAGATAAGAAAAACAAACTCATATCGGGCTTCACCACAGCAGTCGTGCTAGGCGTGATAGTGGTCATCTGCCTCGCCTTCGGCTACGACCCGCCCGACCCTCCTATCCCCGAAGAGGGTGTCGAAGTCAATCTGGGTAACAGCGACAACGGCTTTGGCGACACCCCTATGCCGTCCGCTTCTGAGGCTTCCAGTGCCCCACGTCCCGCTGCTGCCACCGAGCAAATCTCCACGCAGCACACCGAGGCGACCGCGCCCATACCCACTTCGGAGAAACCCTCGACGGCAAAGACCGACAACACCACGCCCACTACCACCAAGCCCGAACCGCCCAAAGAGCCCGAAATCAACAAGAATGCCCTCTTCAGCGGCAGCCGTACCAAAAACAATAACAAGCAGGGCGGCAGCGAGGGTAAGACCTACGGCTCCGGCAACCAAGGCAAGGAAGGTGGCGACCCCAATAGCAATCGCTACGACGGTACCCCTGGCAAAGGCGGTGCAGGCTTCAGTCTGGCAGGCCGTAGTGCCCGTGCGCTTCCTTCGCCCAACACCAACACGAACAAAGAAGGCAAGGTAGTAGTCAAAATATGGGTCGACCGTGCCGGCAACGTCACCCAGACCTCGGCACCCGAGAAAGGTTCCACCCTTACCGACCAAGCCATCGTCAATCAGGCCAAGTCTGCAGCCATGAGGGCCAAGTTCAGTCCCAAAGACGATGCCCCCGAAGTGCAGACTGGTACCATCACCTACGTCTTCCGCAACAACTAACCCACCATGGACGACCCCATCCGCATAGACAAATACCTCTGGGCTGTGCGTCTCTACAAGACGCGCAGCCTTGCCACCGAGGCCTGCCGTTGCGGCCATGTCCGCATGAACGGTCAGCCCCTCAAGCCGTCGCACGAAATCAAAGTAGGCGAAGTCTACGAAGTATCCATCGAGCAGCTTCACCGCGTGGTCGAAGTCCGTCAGCTCCTAGGCAATAGGGTTGGGGCGAAGCTGGTGGAGAACTACCTCATCGACCGCACCCCGCAGGAAGAGTACGAGCGCATCCAGCTCATCCGACAATACGCCTTCGAGAAACGCGACCGTGGCAGTGGCCGTCCCACCAAGCGCGAACGCCGCGACATCGAAGAGTTTAAGTACAAATAAAAATTGCTTGATTGTGTCAATGTTTGAGTGGCTGAAACTGTTAAAAACTCAAACAATCAAACAATCTAGCAATAAAAAAACACCCCTTTTGCAATAAAACCAATAATTAAAATACATAATAACAGATTCGACCATGAATGAAGAAGAGGTCATCCGCGACATACTGGCTGGCAACGTCAACCGCTATGAAGAAATCGTGAAGGAATACCAATCCATTGTCGCCAATCTCTGCTTCAAAATCGGAGGGGCGGGAATTGACATCCCCGAAATGACACAGCAGGTCTTTGTCGAGCTTTACATGGCGCTCCCACGCTTCCAGTTCAAGTCGAAACTGAGTACTTTCATCTATCGACTCACCGTCAATGTCGTCTGCAAGGAAATCAAGCGTCTCAGCCGCTGGGTGACACCCACCGAAGACATCATACCTCCCGAAGTGCCCTCCTCCGACTACAATGCCGAGCAGCAAATCATCCACGAAGAACAAGCTCGCCAGCTTCATCAGGCCTTGGGCCGTCTCCATCCCGAACAGCGCACCGCATTGGTGCTCTACACCTTCAACGACTTTTCCTACAACGACATCGCCGATGTGATGCAATGCACCACCGCTAAAGTCGAGGCACTCATCTTCCGAGCCCGCAAGAACCTCAAGAAAATGCTCACCCCGACAAATTAATAAATTGAAAATTGAAAGTTGGCTGCCGCGTTTTCTCTTTTCACTTTTCAATTTAATAAGTTTTCAACTTTCAACTTTGAATTTAATCAAGTAATATAAATATATGACCGAAAACGACATACTACAGCAGCTGCGCGATATGCGCTATCCCGGCACCATCGACGTGGTCGCCCCCGTCATGGAACAGGTGCGTAACAAGCCGCTGCTCGTCCCCCAACAATCATCACAGCAACGCCTGCGTCGCATCGCCACTGCCGTGGCGGCGTGCTTACTATTCGCCATCGGCGTCAATGTCACCCTCCTCTTCACCCGCGACTACGACGAAGTGCAAATCAGCGACATGATTGCCGACGTATACAACTACCATGCCAACTATGCCGACATGACTGAGGCAGGCTTCAGTCTCGGCACCATCGAAAACCTATACTAACACACAGAATGAATGCTTGAATGCTTGAAAATTGAAAATTGAAAGTTGAAAGTTGAAAGTTGGCTGTCGCGGTCAAGATTACTCAAACAATCAAGCAACCAGACAATCCGGCAATCAATAAACTCAAACAATCAGGCAATCAGACAATCAAACAATAAACAACACCATCCAAGATATGAAAAAAATAGCCACACTGATGCTGACCATTGTCCTTGGTTTCACCGTTATGGGACAACAGAAACCCTGTCACACGCCCCGTCACAAGGAGTTGCCAAAGGTTGAGGAACTGGTCAACAACCTATCCGCCATCCAGAAAAAACGTCTCAACACCGTCATGGAGAACAGCCGCAAGGAGGTAGACCGCCTGCAGGCTGAACTCGACAAGGTGCGCAAGCAAATCCACACTCTTACCAACAAAGATGGCGACAACTCCGACCAGCTCTTCCCTCTCTTCGACCGCGAAGGTGTCCTCCGTGCCGAAATAGCCAAGGAGATGTACCGCACTCGCCTGCAAATCGATGAGATTCTCACCAAGGAGCAGCTTGCCGAGATGCGCGCTCGCCTGCAGAAAGACTGCAAAAAGGGCAAGAACAAAGATGTCCGTCTTGCCCCCGCCAAGGCTGACGACCGCTCTGCCGGAACCTCCGACAAGCCCCGTCGAGCCCCCCGCAGATAGTGCGAGGAAACTCAATGACGACAATCAATTTCCCTAATCAGCAATGGAAGCCCAGCCTCCATTGCTGATTTCTTTTCGTCCTAGCCCATTTTCGACTTCCAAGAAAAGCCCCCACACTCTAGCACTTAACCGTTCGTTAACCGTTCGTTTGCCGTTCGTTTGCCGTCCAGGCGACGGCAAACGACCCCCTAATCGGTAAAATGCGGTAAGATGCGGTAGGAAACGGTAAGATGCGGTAAGTTTCCGTAGAATGAGGTAGAAAGCGGTAAGATGCGGTAAGTTTCCGTAGAATGCGGTAAAATGCGGTAAGATGCGGTAAGTTTCCGTAAAATGCGGTAGGATGCAATAGAAATCGGTAAACCGAATCTCGAAAAGTATCAACAATTTGTTGGCTAATAAAATAAATTGTTAAAAAACTTGTGAGGTTCGCAAAATAGTCGTACCTTTGCACCATGAAATCACCTAAAGAAATAACAGTCGAGCAGTGGCTGATGCAGCTGACACAGGAACTTGTTGATATTACCCCGGAGGTGGACGACCTTCCACTACAGGTCATACGCGACCTCATCAACGACAAGGAGATACAAGCCGTGCAAGACTATGCCAACAAGGTCTCTATCACCCGCCTCGGCTTCAACGACCATGGCCCTGTGCACATGCGCACAGTGTGCCACAATGCCTTGCGAATGCTCAAGCTGCTGTACAATGCCGGCATCCCCACCAGCCTACAGAAGGAGCAAGTGGGCACGTTCGACGACAGCGTCACTGCCGTGGTTCTAGCTGCGTTCTGCCACGACTTTGGCATGACTATCGGTCGCCAGGATCACGAGCTCTATTCGGGCATCCTTGCCTACAACGTCATCGACCGCATTCTGCAAAAAAATTTGCCCGACGAGCGCGACTTGATGCGCCGAGTCATCATCCGTTCTACCGCCATGGAGGGTATTCTCGGCCACATGGGCACTCGTAAGATTCATTCGATAGAGGCCGGACTCATCCTCATCGCCGACGGCTGCGACATGACCAAAGGCCGCGCCCGCGTGCCCATCGAGATAAATTCTGCCCCAAAGATGGGCGACATACACAAGTATTCTGCCAACTCTATCGACCGTGTGCTGATTCGGAAAGGCAACGAACGCCCCATCCAAATCACCGTCCAGATGTCGGCCGAGGTGGGTTTCTTTCAGATAGAGGAGGTCTTGCTGCCCAAAATCAACTCCAGTCCCGCCAAGGAATTTATCGAGCTCTTAGCCTGTGTAGAAGGGGCAGAACCCAAACGCTATCTGTAGCTAATAGTCATTTATGCTAGCTTTATATGTAATTGATAAGGAGAAAAACTTGTTTGTAGTACCAGAAAGCTTTTTTATTTATGAAGGAAAAATAGGTTGAGCGAGAGGATTTTTCCTAAATAAAAAGCAGTATTTTTGCAAACAGAAACAATGATGGGCAGAAAAGCCAGCAATTGCATCAATGAATAAGCAACATAAATGATTGTATTATGAAAAGAAATGTATTCTTATTTGTACTCTTAACGGTTGTGGGACTGATTGTTGGGAGTTGCACTAAGGTTGACGACATTGAGCCCTTGATACAGGAGGGCGACCATGATTACTTTACTATCGGAGTAGGCAAACAGGTGATGTTTGCGCCGGGCAACCTTGCCGAAGACGGACGTAGCTTTGTGGAGCATCAGTGGGAGAGTGGGGGCTTGTTTGGTTGGGGCACTGGCAACAATCCGGGTCTTACTTCTACCGACTGGCAAGACTATCTTACCTTCTGCGACTGGGGCGATTCCATCGAGGGAGAATGGCGCACATTGACTAAGAATGAATGGAATTGGGTTCTTTGGGGTAGAACAGACGCTTCCAATAAGCGTACCCGAGGCACGGTAAATGGAGTGCATGGGCTGGTGTTGCTGCCCGGCAAATGGACGCTGCCGGAGGGATGCTCCTTTACCCCGGGGAGCATAGGGTATGACAGCAACGTATATAGCCCTTCGCAATGGCAGCAGATGGAGGCGGCCGGTGCGGTGTTTCTGCCCGTGACCGACTTCCGTGAAGGTGATGTTGTATATAATGGGGAAGACGGTGGCACATACTGGACATCCACGCCTGCCAACATGTCGTGGGGTGGTGCGTACTTTTGGTCCTTTGATTTTGAAATATTACTTTCGGGTGGCTTCAATCAGAGTTACTATGGTCGCGCGGTACGTCTGGCACATGATGTAAAATAATTATTGAATGCTTGATTGTGTTATTAAAACTAAAAAGTAAAAACTAAAACTTGTCGAACTAAGACTAACGGATTAACACATTCAGGAATTCG
>CAMZFW010000076.1 GCA_947306225.1 uncultured Bacteroidales bacterium | reverse complement strand
GAAGAGGTGAGATTATTAATAACACGGTACAAGCCGAAGGCGCAGTGCCGTGACACTCAGTCATCAGAGAACTGCGTCCCGAAAGGACGCGACATATAGACAGAATTTATAGAACCCACCTTAATAAGTTTTCAATTTTCAATTTTCACCGGCTCCTGCCCATCCCCTTTCGAAAGGGGTGGTCGAAGACCGGGGTATGTATAACGCTGGCGGAGGCCAGCATGACTTATATGGACTCCTTATCATTTCTGCCTGCTCCGCAGGCCTGATACATACCCCGGCACTACGTGCCACCCCTCTCAAGAGGGGACGCTGCCGCTCATGATTGCTTGATTGTCTGTTTGCTTGATAGTTTGAGTATTTATGATTGCTTGATTGTCTGATTGCTTGATTGTTTGAATAATTTGACCGCGTCAGCCAATTTTCAACTTTCAATTTTCAACTTTCAATTTAATAAGTTTTCAACTTTCAACTTTCAACTTTCAATTCTCCACCACCAGCCGTTTCGTGGCGATGCCGGCAGGCGTGTGGATGGCAACCACGTACACTCCCTTCGACAGCCCGCTCACGTCGAACGTCGTCGTCAGCCCGTCGTCAGCCACCTCCAGCACCGCGTGCCCCGCAAGGTCGTACACCACCACGCGGCTCAGCCTATAGCTCGACAGCACCGTCACCTGTCCGCTCGCCGGGTTAGGCATCATCTGCGTGAAGCGCCCCAAGTTGCTTATCGACTCCGGCGGGTCGTCGTGGTGCGCCCCGGTGTACACGTCAGCCCATTCGCTCCACGGCCCGTACTCCGTGTCCCACTCGCACATCCCCCGCACACGCACCATGTAGTTCGTCCGCTCCCGCAGCCCCGTCAGCGTCACCATCGGCACCGCCGTCCGCTCCGTCAACACGTCCCAGCCGTTCACCTCCATGTACTGCACCTCCCACTGCACGTTGTTACCCCCGTTCCACATCAGCGTCAGCGTCGTGTCCGTCGAGTCCGCCAGCCGCACGTCCCGCACCGCGTCGCACAGCACCGTGTCGAAATCCGGGTCAATAATGGGGAAGATAGCATAAAAATAATTTTGTGCTGTCGCACCTAGTATATTTCTAAGTCCGATGCGAAGCCTTCTCCACTCCATATCTCTAAATTTTATCCATATCACATGAGTGGTATCGGGCACAAATGTTGTTTCATAAGCCGTGTACAGAGACCAGTACCTTGTCGGGCAGCGTTCCCACAGCCACATGGGATACTGGGGGCCGTAATCACTTGGCCAATTATTACCCCTATTCACCTCCACCACCTCATTGTTTTTACATGTGCCTGCCGCCATGAACGAATCCGTCACCACCTGCGGCTTGTCGAACATCACCTCGTACAATGGCACAATCGGAGGCTCAGTTGTCGTAACATGAAACTGCCCGTTAGTATCCCGCACAAGGGTATCCTTTATTGGCAACTTCATGTATCTGTGTGGGTACTCCACCCTCCACGGTCCGCCCACCAACTCCATCGGCCCGTCAGGGGTAATCTTGTACAGGCGCAACGAGTCCGTCAGCCTCCCCGCCACTGTGGTATCAACGGTGTTGGGGAAGTGGACTGTCCTATTCGTGTAGTTGGGCCAGCTATTCAATATCGTATCATTTGCTGGCTGCATAATGCCGCACGCCGCCATGCCTACTATCTTCAAGGGGCGGTCTGCAAACATGTGGTTCCCCATTATCTTGTTTCCAAACATACGGTCATCCATTTGCAATGCTGGGAGTGGAGGAAAGTATGTGAAAGAAGCATGCCATAGGTGACCCAGTCCCATGTCTACCAGAAGGGAACGGTGGTTATCACCTGATTCGTGTACGGCAGGCCAGTCATCGATATAGAGATAGGTCGTGTCCATGCTCGGACACATCAGCGTGTCACCCACCGGCCGCTGCGCCTGCACACCGTTCACGCCGACCGACAATAGCACTACTGCCGTCAATAAGAAAAATTTCATGATAGTCTTCATAATTATTCCTTTCTTTCCAATATGTTGCACATTATTTCGCAGAGAAACTCCTCTACCTCTCCACTCTCTTGTGGCTCAAAATGTAGCGGTTTCCATATCTGAGGCAATGTCTCACGCTCATAATACTTCGCCGGCACCAGAGGCAACGGGGTGACAGGATACTGCACAGTTCTATCGCAATTGCTGTATTGTCCACCTGGCACGCCCATATCTCTACGCCAGAATATATAATCCGATGATGCCATGTCATAGCCCACAACTGTATAATATATGGTTCCATCATAGCACATGCTATTCGGCAACCAATAGGATGAAGTATTGAATGTCGTTTGATATGCCGACTCCACGTACGTCGGCGGCACCGCTAAATCAAATTTGGTAACGGTATGTTCGTGCACTCCGGGTGACGACTCATGGCGGTGCAGTATGGCATAACGCCGCATCTGCGGGTCGTACTCAAACCCATCTATCCCAACCGGGTCACCGTTGTATAATTGGGCAATATAATACGATGTCATCGGTATAAAGTTGTTTGTGCTGGGCAAGAGCGTGGACAGGTCAAACATCAGATGGGTAATATAGGTCGCTGTATATGGAAAATACTGCGGTGGAGGGGGTAATGGATAATACGGAGTATCGTCATAATCCCGTCTATACGTACACACCGCTATCTCGTCGTTAACCGTATTAACCATCATGGGCTCAGTGCCTGAACAAGGGTCGTCATTGATAGGCAGCACCCAACTGTTTGAGTATAAAGCCGACACATACGAAAGCTGATAATAGTGATAGAAATATGGGGGTGCTCCAAACATGTCATATTTTGGAAACGGCTGTAAGGTAATGCCTACCCCTCGATTAGGCCAATTTACTTGGGTTTTGTCTGAACTTAGATAGACAACAAAGTTGTCCGTTATCGCCACATCAGTAACTTCTACATACAGCGTACACCACAAATCCAATGTGCGATACTGCATACCTGTTGCCGGTGTCCCCACCGCCTCAAAGGCACAGAATTGGGTGTAGTTTGGTATCAAGATTCCTCGGTTTCCATATCCAGCAATGTGGATGTTGCCCGTCGACGGATTACGAAACACTTCTATATTGTCCAACGTCAGCAGACCGTATGCCGACAGAGTCTGGTCGATATAGGCGGTTCCACCTGAATAGAAAAGGTTGTTAATGTCGAACCAGCCAAGAAATCCCAATCCGCTTCCATTGTCTCCGCAAAAAAACACCAACCCATCTATGATTTCAAAATCCTTGACTTTCAATCCATCAGCAACCTTAACGTCCAATAGTGTATTGAAGTCTGTCAGAGAGAAGTGGTTTTCGTTCCCAGGCGCAAATGAATAGGTGACATGTTTGCCTGTCGTAGGCTCATATCTCACGATTTGGTCTGTCCCACCCGTCGGCACACGATACAACGTCCCCGTCTGCCCGTATGCCATGCCACCCAACAGGCACAGAGCTAAATGAATAGTTTGTCTGATTATTTGTTTCATAAAAGTTACTCTTTTTACAATTTACTAAATTACAGCATAATATCACATAGTAGTTCTGTCTTTCACCTCACCATTCCCCTTGCAAAGATACTACTTTTTCGCATAACGACGACTGTTTTTCTCGCAAGGACGTACGGTATGTGGTGTTATGTGTGGGTCTACGCAGACATTTTTTTCTCGTTCCACACAATATAGTCAGTCTTTCCGCGTTATTAGAAATGGCGTTAGACGCTTTACGCCTCGGGCGGTTCGGGCGGGAGGATGTTGTTTTTCTTGTGCTATTCGGGCAGTGTGTTAGTCGATTCACAAGTTAACGCATTAACGAATTGACACATTCAAGCATTCTCTCCGCCGTGCAGCCCTTAATTTTTCGCCCCGCACACCGGCGCACCTGTATGTGCGAGGCATCTTTCAGTCAGATACATGGTTTTAATGGTTTTGGGACTGGCTATACGCTTCTTGCTATCTAACAGCTATACAAGTATATACGCCAGTACTCTGATCGTACGTCATGGTCACAATATAGCCCTCTTCCATCTTTTGGGCACACCATGCCTTGGCATCTGCAAGACTTGTAGTAGTGTATGTCACTTTCTCCTTTGTGGAGAACGTTTGAACACCACTACGCCAAAATTGCACCGTATGCCCCTCCTCAACCAATGCAAACATGCGGTCAAGAAACACAGACCATTCCTCCTCCGTTTGCGGATTCGCATAGTATTGCTGCCCATCAACAATGTATACAGCAGATTGTGCTGTGGCAACAACACCGATGCCGTCCGTTACACTTTCTTTTGTACAACTTGTAGCCATTAATCCCAGCACTGCCACGAGTGCCATGGCTTTAATTTGATTCTTCATTTTCATAGTTTACATTTTTTTGATTAAACATTTTAATTTTTAAATATTTGCTTCTATCTTTTTACTAAATATTGTACTTCTTTCTTGCTCATTCCTTGTATGGAATATACATATTTCCTGATCCTTTGTTGATATAGACACTATTTCTAAATCCGATTTCTCTACCTGACGGTCGTCAACCATAGAATTATATCTTTCTTCAGGGTGATTTCTGAGAGCCTGCCACGTCCATACATCTATATCCTCTATCTCCGTCAGTTCGTGCGGTATATTGAATGCCTCCAGCAGATACTCCCACCCCGCCGAGTCGGTCGCCTCCAGCAGCGTCACCCCGATGGTCAGCGTGTCGTTCACCGGGTAGTTCTTGACATAGGTGGCCCGCACGCCCTCCACCTTGTGGTACCGCTTATACACCTCGCTACACTGCCAGTAGGGCACCACACTCTGCATATATCGGTACACTAGTGCGCCACCCACTATGACGACGAAAATAAGGATGTTTATTATTGTGTCTTTCCTTTTCATTGTCACAGGTTTTGAATCATACATTCCACCGCCTCGACAGTGCCCACTTTGTCGGCTCCCTGATTCAAGACACAGGCGTTTGCCTCTGAGCCAATAGTCGGCAATATCAGCACCCCCGCCACTATCGCGGCAGATACCGTCGTCCGGATCTTGTTCGTCCACACGACACGCCTGTTGGAAGGCAGCGCAGAAAAGTCCACCTCGATACCCGGACCCTGCTCGATGCGCTCCTCTAACCGTTGCCTGTACTGTCGATATGCCTCAAACATCTCCTCGACAGTAGGCTTTCTTTCTTCTTTACTTTCCATATTAGTGCGTATTATTATGTAATGATTAAAAAAGGTGTAACGATAATTGAAATTAAAGGGGAGTTAAAGGGGGAGTTAAAAAAGGGAGTTAAATCGGACAAATGTTTTGTTGCATACAAGGTGGGTTCTATTTTTTGTCACCTTCGGTGTCATCCTTTTTTTAGTCGCCTACGGCGAGAAATTGAACAAATTGAAAATAAAATTTTTAAATAATTTTGAACATTAATTTTGTAAAATTTCTGCTCGAAGAGCATCTCAAATAGGGATTTATAGAAATCCCCACAAATGTATTGTCCATTTTTACTTCCACTTTTACTTCCATTTTAACTTCCACTTTTACTTCCATTTATATTCTTTATTTTACTCCTCATTGTTATTATTTTACTATCACTAAGTTAATCTTCTGTTTCGTTCATTCTCTTTAGTGTTTCCTTCAGTTCACTGATACGCCTCTCCAGCGACCTCTTCGGACAATGCATGGCCTTCGCAATATCACTTATCGGCGTGCCGTCGAGATAATAGGTCAACAGCGTCTTATCGTCGGGCGGCAGGCGGTCGATAAGCTCGTAGAGACGCTCCACCAACGGGTCGGCCGGCTCCTCGGCCAACGTCTCGCACAACTCGTCGGGAAGACTCTCCATCACCGGCCTGCGCTTCTCCTTGTAAAGACTCCTGCGCGCCACATTCACAGCGACACGCCACGCCCACGTCGTCTCCTTGCTCTCGCCTCGGTAGCCCGGATAGTACTTCCACAGGCAACAGACTATCTCCTGATAGAGGTCATTGACCTGCTCGACACTGCGGTCGGTATACATCATGCATACCCTATACAGCATGCTCTCGCTCCGCGACAGCATGTCCACAAAATCCTTCTTTAGCTGTTTTTCATCCATACGGTCAAAAAAAGGGTCCTTTTGTATATATTAGGTACAAAGATCGCAAAAAACCGCCAAATAAAATGAAATTTTTTTTCACTATTTTTCTTCTTACCTGTATTACAATTGTTTACAAATACATTTTTTTCTCACACCACAGTCCCACTCATCAGAGTTCGTAGCAACGATTTAAAAATCGCTCTAATATAACATATGACTGATTTTCTCCTACATTCACAAATGTCGCGTCCCTTCGGGACGCTGAGTAGTAGGGTTATACCTGACCCCACACTGCGAAACCTAACGGTTTCTTGTATGGGGTTATTAAGATTCAGCATCTTCGATGCTGTTGAAAAATCAGTCAAATATAGCATAAGAGCCTAAAAAATAAGGTTCTTCCGACAAACACGTAGGTGAGGTACCTGTCAGAAAAGCATCTAGGCGCGACTTGGTGCATGGTCGGAAAGAATGTCAAATCCACATTTCTCCAAGATTTCTGGATTTCCGCCGCAGGCGGGGGGATACATATCACCCGCTTCGCGAAATCTAGAAATCTTAGGGAAATCTAATTTTGAAGAGTTTGTTTTAAGGGTTCTTCTATAAATTCGTTTTATTCGTCACCATGCTTGCATGAAGATTCAACAAATTAATTCGTTAGATTCGTGCAATTCGTGTTCAATAATAATTAATAGAAGTTGCCTTAATTTTGCTGTAATTATAATTTCTCCAAGATTTTTGGATTTCCGCCGCAGGCGGGGGGTGTAATAGTTCCCCGCTTCGCGAAATCCGTAAATCTTAGGGAAATCTAATTTTGACGTAATTGGCGGGACACTCCGCGATGGATTTTTATTTGACGAAAAATCCTATTGAACGATAACCCCTACGGGGTAAATCCAGAAATCTTAGGGAAATCCATTTTTGATGAGTTTGTTTTAACCCAAACCGGCCATTAGGACGGAGAGCACCAAGTAATCGATTACTGGTGTCCCCGCTCCCCTATATAACCGTTCGTTTGCCGTTCGTTATCCGATCGTTTGCCGTCCAGGCGACGGCAAACGACCCCCCAATCGGTAGAATGCGGTAAGATGCGGTAGAATGCGGTAAGATGCGGTAGAATGCGGTAAGTTTCGGTAAAATGCGGTAAGATGCGGTAAAGGGGACAGAAATACCTGTTTTGTGAAGAAAAAAATGTTATGTCAATTTTTTTTCCGAAATTTGCATTTTAATTCATTTCATACAACATACAATTTATAATCTTTATCATCATGAAAACAAATTCTTTCCGCGCATTGACCCACCAGGAAGTGGAACAGCTGCAACAGAACGGCAACCGCGCCGAGGACTGGGCACTGGTGCAGGTCAGCGATGCCTTTGATGCCAACCTTATTCGTAACAATGTCTTTATGGGCCGGGTGTGGCTCGGTGCCATCGGTCAGGGCTGTCTACACGACGGCGACCTGCATCTGCCGGAAGGAATATACAACAGCATGCTTGCCAACGCCACGGTGGGCGACCACTGCGCCCTGCACAATGTGCGGATGCTCAGCGGCTACACGGTGGGCGACCACTGCCTGCTGTTCAACGTCGACGAAATGACCGCCACCACCCCCAAGCTGGAAAACGAATACCCATGGATTGAGCCCATGAACGAGAACGGCGGGCGCAAGATATTGCCTTTCAGCGGTATGACTATCGGGGATGCCTACCTGTGGGCGAAGTATCGCGACCACGGCAAGATGGTGGAGCGGCTGGAGGCGATGACCCGCCAGCGGCTTGCCACAGAAGCGGGCTGCTACGGCCACGTGGGAAGCCACTGCGTCATCAAGAACACCCGCACGCTGCACAATGTCGCCGTGCTGTCGGACGAGGAGGCACCCAGCCGCATCGAGGACTGCGTGGTGCTGGCCGACGGCGTGGTGGGCTACGGCTGCACCTGCGAGTATGGCTGCATAGCGATGCGCTTCGTGCTGGGCGAGCATGTGCACCTGGAGTTCGGCGTGCGACTCAACGACACGGTGGTGGGCGACAACTCGACCATAGCGCGCTGCGAGGTGGGCAACAACATCATCTTCCCCGCCCACGAGCAGCACCACAACAACTCGTTCCTTATCGCCTCGCTGGTGATGGGGCAGAGCAACCTGGCAGCCGGCTGCACGGTGGGCTCGAACCACAACGGACGCACCGCCGACAACGAGATAGTGGCAGGCCGCGGCTTCTGGCCCGGACTGTGCACGAGCCTGAAGCACTCGTCGAGCTTCGCCTCGTACTGCCTGCTGGCCAAGGGAGCCTACCCTGCCGAGCTGAGCGTCACGCTCCCCTTTGCGCTGGTGAACAACAATCCCGCCAAGAACCGGCTGGAGGTGATGCCCGCCTACTGGTGGATGTACAACATGTATGCCCTGAACCGCAACATCACCAAGTTTGCCAAGCGCGACAAGCGCAAGAAGAAGGCGCAGCACATCGTGTTCACCCCCTTCGCGCCCGACACCGCCGAGGAGATTATCAACGGCCGACAGCTGCTGAAATACTGGACCGAGCAGGCCTACCTGCAGACCAAGGCACAGAGCCCCAACGACAAGACGGAGCCCATCGAGGTGGTTGCCTACGGCATGGAGAAGGGCAAGCGCAAGGTGACGGTGCTGAAGGCGGCGCAGGGCTACAAGGCCTACGAGGAGATGCTGATATACTACGCCATGAACACCCTGACCGACGACGGCAAGGAGACCACCCTGCCCGAGACCGCCCTGGGCGACGGACAGCGTGTGCGCGAATGGGTGAACCTCGGCGGACAGCTGGTGCCGCAGGCTGACCTCGACGAGCTGATGAGCCAGATAGAGCAGGGCACTATCAATAGCTGGGACGAGATACACGAGCGTTACGACCAGTGGTGGGAGGCCTACCCCGACATGTGCCGCCGCCATGCCTACCTGACCCTGTGCGACCTGCTGATGTGCCGCACCATCAGCGACGAGCAGTGGCAGACGCTGCTGCAACGCTACAACACCATCCGCCAGTTTGTCACCGACCAAGTGCGTATCACCCGCCAGAAAGACGAAGAGAACCTGTTCCGCCAGATGACCTACCGCAACGATGCGGAGCTGCAGGCGGTGCTGGGGTGAGGGATCGGAGAGGTCGGAGGAATCGGATTGGTCGGAGGAGCCCGATTGGTTAGAGTTGGGATTTTAGCTCTAGGAGAAACTGCTTGGCTTCGGTGAGGGTCTGCACTAGCTGCATATCCTCATCGAGCCTTTCCTTATGGCGTAGCTGCTCGTTGACACCGTCGAGGGTGTAGCCGCAGTCGCGCGTGAGGTGGTAGATGTGTTTCAGCAGGGCGATGTCGTCGGCGGTGTAGCTGCGGGTGCCTTTGTTGTTTTTGTGTGGCTGGATGGCGGGGATGGCGGTTTCCCAGAAGCGCAGAAGGGAGGGGTTGACGCCCAGCATTTGGGAGACTTCGCCGATGGTGTAATAGAGTTTGTTGTTCATGGGGGGAGAGATTTGATAGAGGGGATAGATACGATAGATTTGATAGAGGGTTAGTAGGTGTAGTAGCCTTGGTTGTCTTGATAGGATTGTTGCTTGGTGTATTTGACGTCTTGGAGGCTGCTGGCCTTGATGTTGATTTGGAAGTTCCAGCTTTTGTAGTAGCCGAAGGGCACCCAGTTGAAGCGCATCTCCCAGCAGTGGAGGTCGCGGTAGATGTCGAGCGAGGTGTAGGAAAGGCCTTTGTTGACGAAGTCGTAGCCAGTGGAGACGGCCACCTTCCAGTTGGGAGTGAGGTCGACATTGCCGGTGACGCTGAGTGTCTGAATAAACTCCTTCTTGAGATTGAACTGCGCCGCCACATAGGTGCTGACAAAGCTGAGGGTGTAGTTGAACGAGAGATTCCACGGCATGGAGAAGTCGGCATAGTTGCCCATCATCAGTGCGGGATTGTAGTTGAAGGGGGTCTGCATAATGGGTGGCACGATTTGTTCGCCACTGGGCCGACTGCCGGCCTCGTCGTCCTTGCCTGAACGGAAAGTCTCTCTGTTGATGCTGTAGGAGAACTGGGTGCTCCAACTGGAGTTGGTTTTCTGGAAGAACTTGTGCTGTACATCCCAGATGAACTGGTCGTGTTTGCGGCCGGCGCTGTCGATATAATAAGGGCTGAAGGAGCCGGAGTAGTTCAGCACCATGTTCTTGAACAGGGTGGTGCGGCCCGATACGCTGAGGTCGGACCATCGGAGGGAGTCTTTGGCGAGGTCGTAGCTCATGTTGAAGCTGAGGTTTTCGAGCAGAGTAATCTTTTTCATACCCGTCACGGTGTCCTTGGGGTTGGCGACTTTCATTTCGAGGTTGTTGCCGACGCTGAAGCTGACGCGACCCGAACGGCCGTCGCTGGGGCCGCCATAGAGGCTCTGCTCAAAGATGGAATAGCGGTGCACGTAGCCGGTATTGTCGGTGTAGGACTGCCACCAGCCCAGTTTGGGGTTGCCAAAGTCAGGGTGGTAGTTGAACGACACCGAGGGGTTGATGACATGGCGGATGGCCTTGACGGGACCGAACTTGAAGTTGAACATGCCGTAGATGCGGGTGGAGAGCGACGAGGTGAAGCTCACGTCGCGGTTGGCACGGAAGCCACGGACGGTGTCGATGAGCGTTTGGTTGGTGGCGGTGTCGAACGACTTGCGGATGGTACTCCAATGCCAACGCTCGCTGTAGTTGGCCGAGTTGGTCCAGTTGAAATACTTGAGCACCTTCTGAGAGAAGCTGAGCGGTACGGAATGCTGGACACCGTACTGCATCTTGTTGAGGGTGGCGAGCTTGAAGAGGTCGGAGTCCTGCGAGGTGATGTTGTTGTCGGCAGAGACGGTGTAGGAGAGCGAGATATTCTCATACCAACGGTAGGAGCCAGAGACCTGTTTGCGACGCAGGGGGTAGAAGGTGGTGGAGCTGAGCGACACGGAGGGCAGCTTGAGGTTGATGAGACCCGTCTGGGCGTTGTAGGACTCGCGCAGCGAAGCCGCCAAGTTGAAGCCGCCGCCGAGTTGGGCGGTGTAGGAGATGCTGGAGGTGGTGGTGCTGTTGAAGTAGTCGTTGCGGTTGGTGGTGTTCTTGTTGTAGTTGCGGCTCTGGAGGTTGACATTGGCGGAGAAACGGCTACGGGGGTTGGCCTTGGCATCTTGGTCGTGCTTCCACACGAGCTTGAAGTCGCTGTACTTGTTGAAGGTGGCACTGTCGCCAGGAATGCCCTCCTTGGTGATGCCGTAGCGGAGGTCTACATCGCCCTTGTATTTGTAACGCACGTAGTAGTTGCTCTTAGCCTCGGCGGCCCAACTGAGGTTGGTGTAAATCTCGCCAGTGAGGGCGAGGTCGACCATATCGTTGATAGGCCAATAGTAGCCGCCGTCCTTGAGATAGTAGCCACGGTTGTTCATCCAGCCGTAGTTGGGCATGAGGATACCCGAGGTGCGGTCCTTCTTCATGGGGAAGAAGGCGAAGGGCAGCACCAGTGGCGTGGGGACATCCTCGATTGTGACGTATGCGGGGCCGGTGAAGATTTTGTCGCCGGTGATGAGCTTGGAGTGGCTGAAATTGATGGCGAAATGGGGATGGGAATAGTTGCAGGTGGTGTACTGGCCCCCATTGAGGTACATGACCGAATCGCTAATCTTCTTCACACGGGAGCCGTGCAGGAAGCCTTCGCCCTGCTGGGTGATGACACCTGAGATAATGCCCTTCTTAGTATTATAGTTGAATGCGATGGTGTCCGCCACATACTCGGCATCGCCCTCCTTGAAGAAAGGTCGGCCGATGGGCTTGCCGCTGGAATCGGTTATGTGCTGGGCATAGAGCATCTGGGTGTTGAAATCGATGCGTATCTCGTCGGCCTTCAGTTCCATGCTTTCGTACTCAATCATGCCTTTGTTGTAGAGCTGCGCCTTGCGCTTGTTCACATCAAAGGCGATGGAATCCTGAGCCTGATAGTGGACGATGCTGGTGAGCGCGCTGGGGGAGTTGCCAATAATGGGCATACCCGAAGCAAGCGAGTCGGCAAGGGTGTCGGAAACCGGCCCGTCAAGACTGTCAGGCATAGCGACGGCGAGCGAGTCGGCAAAATTTTTCTGCAAAGAATCGGGCCGAGCCACCGCAGAATCGGGTGCAAAAGGCCGGAGAAAAGTGTTAGAAATTGATTTTTGCCCTTGGAAAATGACGGAATCGGACTGGGAAAAACAGACATTTGTCAGTCCCACGAAGGAGACTAACAAACAGATGTTCAAAATTTTCCACATTATATTTCTCACTTTCCGATTTTACTCGTATCTTTGCAGTTTGAAACTGCAAAGATACCAACTTTTTGCACAATATTGAAAACTAAAAAAACACAATTGAAAATGAAACGCTTACTTGCC
>CAMZFW010000075.1 GCA_947306225.1 uncultured Bacteroidales bacterium | reverse complement strand
AAGCCAGTGCACCGGCATAGCTGGCGCCGATGGCGGAGCAGATACCGGCAATCTCATCTTCAGCCTGGAACACGCGGGCGCCGAGGCTCTTGTGCTTGGCCAGCTCAACCATGACGTCGGTGGCAGGGGTGATGGGGTAGGAGCCCAGGAAGAGGCGGCGGCCGCTCTTCTCGGAGGCGGCGAGCAGACCCCAGGCGGTGGCCACGTTACCTGTGATGTTGCGGTAGCGGCCATGCTCCATCTTGTCGGCCTTGGCGACCTCGAAGATGTGCGAATGCATCACCTCCAGCTTGTCGGCATATTCATAACCCTCGGTGAGCACGGCCTTGTTGAGGTCGACGACGGCGGGTTTCTTGGCAAATTTACGCTCCAGATAGGCAAAAGTCTGGTCGAGAGTCTTGTGGGTGGAGTAGAAGATGATGCCGAGGGCGAACATGTTGCGGCTCTTGTCGGCGGTCTTCTTGTCCACGCCCTTGGCCTCGCCGATTTTCTCGGTGAACGAGGTGATGGGGGCCTTGATGATGGTGTAGGCGCGCTCCAGCTCGTCGGTGAAGGGATTGCTGGTATAGCCAGCCTTCTCCATGGCCTCGTCGGTGAAGGTGTCGATGTCGACGATGACGGTGGCACCCTTCTTGGCCCATTTCAGCTGCGACTTGAAAGCTGCGGGGTTCATGGCAACGAGGATGTCGCACTTGTCGCCGGAGGAGTAGATGTGGTTACCCACATGCACCTGATAGCCGCTCACACCCGCGATGGTGTTGTGCGGGGCACGGATTTCGGCAGGATAATCGGGGAAGGTGGCGATGTCGTTGCCGGTGAGGGCAGAAGCGTCGCTGAACAGCGTGCCGCTAAGCTGCATGCCGTCACCCGAATCGCCAGCAAATCGGACCACAAGGTCTTCTCTATTAACAATCTGATTCTCTGACATGTTATTTGTATATTTTTGTTAATTTATTTAAATATTGAAAGTGCAAATATACAAAATAAAAACAACTCTGCAAAAAAAATATTTCAACTATTTATATACTGACATGCCAGTTTTGGGTATATATCCTTTTCTTATGCTGTTCAGAACACGTAGTGGAACGAGGAGTCCACCCCGCGGAGGTAGTCGAGGTAGTCGCGATACATCCAGCGACCCTCTTTTCGGACGAGCCATTCCTTTGTCAGTTCCGGTTCTTCGCCCTCTTCGCTGTAAGAGAAGCTCTCGTCGGTGCTGAAGCCCAGGTGCTCCTTCCAACGTCCATCCTCAAGGGTGTAGATGTCGCAACGGTTCTCGCCTGTCGGATATGCATAGCAGGGGACGATAGCTATGGCCCGCCGTCCATCTTCCTCTAGGGCACCGCAAAAGTGCAGGCCCACCGCATCGGGGATGCAGAGCGGAGCGAAACCCTTCAGCAACAGCACCGCCCCCACCTCGTTATCTTGGAACCAGAACGTCCAATCCATCGACGACTCCATCGAGGCGGGGTCGGGGATGCTGTCGAGGTAGCTCCGCTGGCTGTTCGACCAGAGACGCACCTCGATGGTGTCTTTATGGTTGGGAGACAGGTAGTTGTCGACCCATACCTCTGGCTCGAGGGGTATAAACTTGGTGGTGTCGGTGAGTGTCCCGTCGGCCGTCCTACAGCTGAGAATGAAGAGGACGGAAATCAATGCGGCGATGCGGATGAGTGTTTTTCTCATTATTTTTGCTCCTTTCTTTTAATCTTGCAAACTTTTAATCCTTCAAAGCAGTGACCCGTTCCAAAAGATATATATGTGCTCTGCGGCCCCCTGGTGGCCATACGGGTATTCTCCGAAGCGGTCGATGTTCTCTTTTTCGGCAAGCATGTAGAACTGGACGAGGGCCACCCTGTCGTCGGGATGCCGCTGGATGTGGCGGAGGAAGGTATAAGCGACGAGCCGGCGGTAGTAGTTGAATCTCACATTGGGACGCTCGCAGTAGGTGGAGGGGCAGCCGTAGGTGTTGCAGTAGACGACGCGATAGGCGCGCCAGAGTAGTGGCATCATGGGGGAGTAGTTGCCGGAGGTGAAAGCGGCTTCGGCATCTTTTATTAGTAGGTCGACGGTGTCGTTTGAGGCATAGTAGTTGGTGCCGATGAGCATGAAGAGCATGGCCATCCGGGTGTCGAAGTTCTTCTCCTGCCGGTAGAGCGTGTAGAGGTCGCTGATCATAGTGTCGGAGGGGGAGGCTTCATGGCCGATGTACTCGTCATAGTGTCTGCTCAAGGTGTCGGGTAGGAAGCTCTGAGGGCTGATTCGTGGGACGATGGTGTCCGTGTAGAAGACCGAGTCGAAATCGGGAGCCCAGGCCGAGAGCTTTTCGTAGACGTCCGAGATGTCTTTGGTCTCCATGTCGTCCCGGGCCTCGGTGTCCACGTCGCGGGCCTCCTTCATTCTGTTGCGGGCCCAGCTGTCGCTGATGCCGCTGAAGACCATCTGGCGCCAGGAGTTCAGCATCTCCACTCTCATCTCCTCGCTTTCGTCGTACCGGTACCAGGTGTGGACATCTGTGGTGACGGCGTTCGCATTTGCGCAGATGTTGTAGAAGTCGGCCATTTGGCGCAGCGTGGTGTCGCCGCCATCCTCCCACAGCAACGGCTGCTCGAAGTGAGCGTAGAAGGCAACGCTGTCGGCCTCCTGCAACAGCCGTTCCTGATGCATGAAGATGGTGTCGTTCAGCATCTTGACGAAGAGGTCGTCACGATAGTTCTCCTGCTCGGAGGCGGCGGTGTTCTGTTTGTCCGAGGAGCACCCTGCGGAGAGGATGCCGGCCGCCAGGACGACGGCGATGATGTGCTTGTTTATGTTCATGGCGTGTGTCGTTTTGATTTTTTTGCAAAAATACGAAACAAAACAGAACCGACAAGGACTATCGGCAGGCGATGTACGAAATGACGGCAGGGTGTATGAAATAAACGAAAAGACAACAACGTGCAGCCTTCAAAGGCTATATGTTCACTGAATCGGGTATTACAATGCGTGTAAGACCAGTGCAACCCGTGAAAGCATTGTTAATCACTTTAACTGAGTTGGGGATTACTATGTTAGTAATACTAAGTACATATTGGTAAAACCCATATGCGTTTGCGAACCAATAAAATGGGGAAAGGCCAATTAGTGAATGTTTGCTAAATGCTGTGGATAGAATAAATAAAGCCCGAAACGGACGTATCGTTTCGGGCTTTATTTATGTAATGTTGTGGTGGGGATGCTTTACTTTTGTATTACCGTTTCATCCGATAAAACTTCTTTTTGTTATATTCTCCACAGCAATTTGAAATATTTGGCTTTGGGTCTTTCAAGGTCATCACCCCACATCAAATCATTGTCGTATAGATACTGTTCTTCCTCTTTAGTGACATTTTGCCATGTTATTGCACCATTCTTGATGACGGTTCGTTTTTTTATAATGTAGTTTCCTTCTTCTTCTTGAACGATAAAACTATATGGCTTAATCTGCGGAAGCAATTGGTCTATTTCTTCGGTAAGACTATCAAAGACTCTGTCCTTTTCTACTCCTGAGATTTGATTGAAAATCAACATTACAATGTGTTCTTTTACTATGAGTCGGACTTCATTAACAAGATGGCATCTAAGACAATCCTTGTTGGCCAATTTGTCGGCGAGAATCCAGAAGTCAGATTCAGTCTCAGCATATACATACATTTTGTACTGGTACACTTCTCCCCATTCTCCGTTTTCGCGAATACCTTCATAAACCAATGCGCCTTCCTGGGTAATCCACTTCAACAACTCCATCTGGGGAAATCTGTTAGTGACTTGATCCAAGAAGGATTCCACAGGCATATTCCTGTTTCTCGAAAGCGGACCATCGTATAGGTACCATGCCACACCCTCGTCATTAGCCAAGAACCCTGTGTGTTCGTCTCTCTCCTCGTCATGGATGGTGACGTCGTAGCCCCAATTATTCAGGCTCCATTCTTTTGTTATTTCGGTGGCAAATTCCACCAAATCCTTTAAATCTTCGGGCCTTCTCACATCAAGGCCATAATATACACTTGCTCCCATGTTTTTATATTAAAAATATAAAGAATAACACTATTCAAACAGGTCGTAGATGAGGTCTTTATGATTGCGTTTTAGATAGCGTGAAATCCTTGGAAAGATGTAATCATCAACAAAGACTTTCTTCCCTCTGATTTCCAAGCTCGTCCAGCCTGAGAATTCAACCTCAATCTTACCATTACGGGTTTCTGTGGCTTTGCTGCCGTAATAATACTTTTGTATTCTGCACTTTACCGTTACTGTAAAATCATCATCAATCTTTTCAAATTCAAGATTGTCAAACCCAATCGAAAAGGTGTCGAAATCATCCTCAACATTGTTTAGACAGTCTTGCAGCTGTTCAACCGCTATAGCTACAACCTCGCTCAACTTGGTTATGTCCTTTAATACCCTTCTCATCAATCATTCTCCTTCTCGCGACGCTTGACAAGCAGTCCTACACTAATAACAGTACTCATAATCTTAATTTTAATTTAAAACTACATTTTAATCCTTACTGACTAATATAGTAACATTGGGGTAAAAAATCAACTATTTTTCAATTTTTCTTCATTTGTCAGTTTAATACTTCTATGCCAGTTTGGAATCAAATGTATCATACAGTTTGGCTTGGAGATGCCTGATGTCTTTCAGTTGCATATCCTTCGTTATGCGACAATTGCCATATCTGGGATAGATGTCGACGAAGCAGCCGTCGACGAAGCAGTCGGTGAGGGTCTTCTCGGCTTCGCCCACCGTCATACTGCTGTCGAGCGTCAGCTCGGCAGCGTGGTCTGGGTTAATGAAACCCTTCAGCGGCACCTCGTCGAGCTGACGCCGCTTGTTGTGGATGATGCGCACCTCGGCTTTCCCGTCGAAGAAATCGTCGAAGAAATGACTGAACTCGCCGACGGTCATCTCGTCGGTGATGCTCAGCAGCTGTTCAACCTGTTCGTATTCCATATCATCTTTCACTGTTTTCCTGATAATATAGTAACGTTTTCTAAAATTTCAATACATATTAATTTGACTTGCCTTAAAAAATGTATTTCTCGGCGATATGTCGTCCTAGTTGATATTTTGGGGGGATTTTTTTGATTGTTATGCCTATTTTTTTTCTATTGCAAAGATTGACAAAATCATCCCAATTGTATTCATCCCCATATTCGCGCCATTGTGTGTAAATATGAACTTGATCGTTCCCTAAATATGTGTCCTTAATAGGAGAGTATCGAGATTTCCCGGGGACTCTAGCAACATATTTATTGAAAACGTTCGTTAATTGATCAAAAGCAGTTATTTTAGGGTTATTTTTTAAATATAATTTGACAACCTCTTTTGCGCATTTAGTCATCCCCGTTGCTTCAACAGGTTGGTGATTGTTTGTGTATGATACCCTAAATCTACTTTGTCGGTTGAAATCCCATAACTCAATACTTGTATTTGCATTTTGCACCTTTGTTGTGTCTATATAGATTCCAACAACGTTGACGTTTTTCGCATTAGTCTTGATCAAAATATCATAACAATATCTCAAAAATTTTTCACATTCGGGTTTCCCGTTTTGAGTATCTGGATACAAAAGAGCCACATAGAGAATGTTTTGAGCGGGGTTCTTCTGATTTAATATACAGAGCGCATATCTTGATAGAAATTTCTTAGCAACTTGGTCGGCTCGCGTCGCATCAATTTCTATTATACATACGTCTGATTTGCTTTCTCCATAGATATCGATGGAGTCTTTATTTTTTATTTTAGGGAATGTCTTTTCTGTTTTCCATTGCAAATTATTGGTGTTATTGTCGTCATTAAGATATTTGCATATTTTTTTTTGAAAATTATCTATATAGGTATGATCGTGACTATTATTCTTACCCCGAGCAAGATGCTTTTTTATATCGTCGACATTTTTCAAAGAACTAACACATATGGCTTTGACGATTTTTTCTTGTAAAGGTGATAATGCCATTTTTTATTGTTTTGAAGATTATTTATTTCAATAAGTTTATTTCCCCTATCTGTTTTCTTAATCCCACGGGTTTATATCGTCATTCCGTAAGATATTGGTGATAAACCCATTGACTGTCAGTGTGTCGAGGGTGAGCGATTCGAAGGGGTAGTCCTCGGTGATGGTGAATGTCCGTCGGCTGTCGGTGAATTCCAATCGGACAGTGCCCTTGGGCAACTTTACCATTTCCAAATTGGTGCATCCGAGGAATACGCCGGCGGCAATCTGCTTCACCGATGCCGGAAGCACTACCGTCGTCAGGTCGGTTCTTCCACGGAACACATCCGTCATAACTACCTTTGTACCTTCTGGTATGATACCCTCTCCGTTTTCAACTTTATAACTCATTTCCATAGTGTCGTTTTAAACATCTTGGTCTCTCATTGAACTATGAATACTGCCTCTTACATCCGCAAAAGTCCACGACGCATGTTCCATTTTCAAGCAGACAGCATCTCGTCCATCGGCAGCAAAACCGGCATTTTTCCATGCCACATTGTCGATTCCGTCGAGTAACATAAGTGCTTCTGGAACCTCACATCCATAGGGACCTGCTGAAGTACATAGTTTCAAGTCTTCTTCCTGAATGTCATACCAGCTGTATTTGTCAAGCAACTGATTGCATTCGTCGATAAAAACTTCTGTTGCAACATGTTCTTCTATCATATAAAGAATACGGCAGAAAAGGGCCGAATAATACGCATAGAAGATTTTCTTTCCTGCATCATCATGCTCTTCCCAAGAGTTGTATGTGTTCAAATCTCCTTTTTTTGCCTGACAAAAATTAAGGATGGGGATGATCCTTTTTCGTAATGAGCTGATATTTACCTCCATAGCAAAAAGCAATTGCCTATACATTGCGAGGTTTTTATAAAACCATTTGATTGTGCAAAATTACAAATAAAATGCGAAAGTACCAAATTTATTTTGCGAAACCTATTCTCCGCTCGCTGCGGTGACTGTCAATGCGCTCGTTGGCGGCGGTGTTCTGTTTGTCCGAGGAGCACCCTGCGGAGAGGATGCCGGCCGCCAGGACGACGGCGATGATGTGCTTGTTTATGTTCATGGCGTGTGTCGTTTTGATTTTTTTGCAAAAATACGAAACAAAACAGAACCGACAAGGACTATCGGCAGGCGATGTACGAAATGACGGCAGGGTGTATGAAATAAACGAAAAGAGCGCCGAATCACTCAACGCTCCTTAGTACCCCGGGAGATGAAGAAGCATCCGGTGGATGCTTCGATTAGGGCTAGGCCGAGAGGCTGCCCGAGAATACTGATGAACTGAAAAAAACTCATGCTTCCAAGTCCCTCTCGGGTACAAAAAAAGCAGTCAACGACTGCTTTTCTCCTTGTACCCCGGGAGGGACTTGAACCCTCACGCCGTTGCCGGCAGCAGATTTTGAGTCTACCGTGTCTACCATTCCACCACCAGGGCTTGTTTCAGTTATGAGTTAAGAGTTAAGAATTAGTTTGTTTCTTGTCTCTTTCTCTTCGTGAAATCGGGTGCAAAAGTACACACTTTTTTCGACATGGCAAAAAAAAATTTTAATATTTGGTTTTTATTTATTAATTATTTTGTATCTTTGCACTCGTTTTCAGCCGTTAAGATTGAATAAAATAAATAACGATACATCTAATAATCAATAAAATAATGAGCGACATGCGTTCTGATAAGGTGTTCATTTTTGCCGGTCGCGCCACCGAAAACCTGGCACGCCGCGTGGCGGAGATTTATGGCATTCCGCTGGGCAATTCTACGGTTTTCCAGTACGCCGACGGCGAATTTCAGCCCTCCTATGAGGACACCATCCGCGGTGGTATCGTCTTCATCATCCAGTCGACCATTCCGCCGACCGACAACCTCTTCGAGCTTCTGATGATGATTGACGCCGCCAAGCGCGCCTCCGCCGAGAAGATTATCGCCGTGATTCCTTATTATGGATTCGCGCGTCAGGACCGCAAGGACAAACCCCATGTGCCCATTGCCTCGAGGCTCATCGCCGACATGCTCACCGTCGCTGGCGTCGACCGTGTCATCAGCATGGATCTCCATGCCGACCAGATTCAGGGCTTCTTCACCATCCCCTTCGACCACCTCTATGGCTCGAGCCTCTTCATGCCCTATATCCGCGAGAAGTTCGACACCGAGGACGTTATGTTCGCCAGCCCCGACATGGGTGGCAGCAAACGTGCCGGTATGTATGCCAAGACGTTGAACAACAGCTTCGTTATCTGCTACAAGCACCGCAACAAACCCAACGAGATTGGCGAGATGCGCCTCATCGGCGACGTGAAGGACAAGCATGTCATCCTCCTCGACGACATCATCGACACCGGCACCACCATCTGCAAGGCCGCCGCCATCATCAAGGAGAGTGGCGCCAAGAGCGTTCGCGCCATGATTACCCACCCCGTGCTCAGCGGCAACGCCATCGAGAAGGTGGAAGCCTCCGAGCTTGAGGAACTTGTCGTCGCCGACACCATCCCGCTGAAGCGCGCGAGCAGCAAGATTCACGTCCTCAGCTGCGACTGGCTCCTCGCCGAAGCCATCCGCCGCGTGGTGAACTACGAGAGCCTCGACAACCTCTACGAGAGCACCCTCCACCACAAAGGTGTGATTCACAGAATGAATGAATAAAAAATGGAGGTTGAAAAGGGTCGCTTCGCTTGAAAGTTGAAAAGGTTAAAAAGGTGACAGTACACAAGACACTGACCTCTTAAACCTTTAAAACCCTTAAAACCCTTAAAACCTTTTAAAAAAATATATTATTAACCAACAAAAAACACACAACAATGAGAGTAGTATCAATGAGCGGTTCTCTCCGCGAGAACGTAGGGAAAAAGGATGCTAAGGCTCTGCGTCGCGACGCCAAAGTGCCTTGTGTCATGTACGGTAAAGGTGAGCAGATCATGTTCAGCGTTGACCAGACTGCCTTCCAGCGCATTCTGTTCAACCCGGAGCCCTGCTTCCAGAAAATCACCATCAACGGCACCGACCACATGGCCATGCTGAAAGACATCGACTTCCACCCCGTGACCGAGATCGTCTATCACGCCGACTTCTATGAGCTGACCGACGACAAACCCGTCGTGATGTCCATCCCCGTCCACACCACCGGCACCTCGAAGGGTGTCATGAAGGGCGGTAAGCTGGCCTACAAGCAGAAACGCCTCAACGTGAAGGCTCTGCCCGCCAACATGCCCAGCGAGGTTCTTATCGACATCACCAACCTCGATGTCAACCAGCGTGTCCGCGTGCAGGACATCGCCTGTGAGAACTACACCATCCTCAACCCCAAGAGCGCTGAGGTGGTCAACGTGATGAGCACCCGTGCCAGCGCCACCTCCGACGAAGGCGAGGGCGAAGGCGAAGCCGCTGCCGAGTAATCATTCGACAACAGAACAAAAAGAGGCATCCAATCGGATGCCTCTTTTGCTATACCTCAATAACCTTGATTCTCAGTTTGTTTTACCATTGTTCTTTCATTTAAATGAAAGAACAATGAAAGAACAATGGTAGAACAGTGGTGGAAAAGATTAAGAATCAGCGATTTGCAGGAGAGTAATTAATTGGATTCAGTGCTGGAGGATAAAATGGCGTGTTTTATTCCGAAAAATATAATAATCGGAACAATATAATGCAATTTTTGCCGTTATTATGGCAAAATCGGAATAATATGGAGTACATGAAGGTTAGCGAGGCTGCTGCCAAATGGGGCATCAGCGACAGAAGAGTCAGGGTGTTGTGCGCCGAAGGACGCATTGCGGGTGTGGTGCGCAAAGGGAATTTGTATATGATTCCTTCAGATGCAGTGCGACCTGATGATGCCCGCCATAACCGTACGACAAAGCCACCCTACTTCGGGATGCTAGAGCAGATAGACGAACTACAAGAGCGTTTGTCGCATCGTCGTCCATTGTCGCCCGCCGAGGTAGAGGCGTTGCGCGAGATGTTCATTGTGGAGCATACCTACAACAGCAATGCCATAGAGGGCAACACGCTCACCTTGCAGGAAACAGGCCTTGTCTTGCAGGGAATCACCATCGACCGTAAGCCACTCAAGGATCATCTAGAGGTGGTGGGTTACAAGGAGGCATTTGAATATGTGGAACAACTGGCCAGGGAACAGAAACCACTGACGGAATATGAGATTCGAGCCATCCATTCATTGGTTTTGGCCGACCGTAAGGAGGACCGAGGCCAGTGGCGACGTGTGCCGGTACGCATTGCCGGTGCTGTGACAACGCCTGTGCAGCCCTATCAGATAGAGCCCATGATTGGTGCCCTACTCGCTGACAGGGGTACCATTTACCGTAAATTGCATATTGTCGAGCAGGTGGCGCTATTTCACCTGCGCTTCGAGAGCATACACCCCTTTATTGACGGCAATGGCCGTACGGGACGCCTATTGATGAATCTGCAGCTTATCCAGGCGGGCTATCCTCCCATCAACGTTAAGTTCGCCGATCGTCGCCGTTACTACGAAGCCTTCGACCATTACTCCCAAACCAACTCTCCCGAAGCCTTGGTTACACTTATTTCGGAATACCT
Source organism: uncultured Bacteroidales bacterium (assembly GCA_947306225.1). Lineage (GTDB taxonomy): Bacteria > Bacteroidota > Bacteroidia > Bacteroidales > P3 > Colimorpha. Next base: position 1,996 of record CAMZFW010000075.1, on the reverse strand, counting down.
CACCGAGCGTCTACAATCCATGCTAGATATTCTTGGACCAATGGAATAAAAACCATGCCCATAATTACAGGTGAATCATGAGCATGGTTTCAAAGTTTATGAGGCTGCTCTACCTAATCACCACCACACGGCGTGCGGGGTAGTTGCCGATTTTTACCAGATATACTCCTTTTGATAATTTCTCATTATGAATCTCACGGCCAATCATATCAAAAATCCTAACATTGTCATCAAATAATCCATCCACAACAATACGTCCATCTACAACATAAATCTTTGTTTCGTTTGAAATAATATCTTTTACACCAATATTTCCCTCGGAAAACTCGGCCTGAATGGCGGTGTCTTGCACAACAACCATATATCGGTGAGCATTGGTATCACCATCATTCCATTGAACGAAATGATAACCATTGTAGGAATTTGCCTGGACCTCAGCCTGAAGATTGTTGCACTCAGGAGCATGAAGCACTTGCACTGTACCACGAGTTATGTCAGAGCTTGTAACACTAAAACTGTAAGGAAATTCTTCTTCTATGGAAAAAAGATTCCAATATGCGGCATTTTGATATGCAGAAGCTGAGTTGCACGGAACATAAACATGATGATCTGGGTTTGTCGGAACAAGTAGAAATGTATTGTTCTGTATCGTTGGTGGTATAGAACCACGCAAATGCATATTTGTAATATTTGAACAATAAGCGAATGCATTATTACCGATATAAGCTACACTTGCACCAAAAATAATGTTAGTCAAATGGTCACAATTATAGAATGCTTCATTCTTGATTGTGTCAACGGACCCGCCTATTGTAATTGACGTTAAACCATTTAGACCATAACAAATAAAAGCAGGAATAGTTCTAACACTATCTCCAAAAGAAAAAAAAGTAATGTTATCACAGCCATAAAAAGGAGAACTATTTTGTCCTCCATAGGTACAGTTTTTCGCATTGAACTGGATGGAGTTAAGACTGCTACAGTTCTTAAATGCAGTTATTCCTATATATGTAATACTGCTCCCAATAGTGACTGAAGTTAAATTGCTACAGTCTCTAAAAGCACTTTCCCCAATCTGAGTAACACCATCTGGGATGTTTATCAAAGACAATCCACTACAACCGTCAAATGCATAACCGTAGATTAATTTGACACTATTTGGTATTGTTACTGCTGTCAAGCCGTTACAACCCGCAAATGCTTGAGAATAAATATATCTAACGGAATATGTAACATTGCCGTTTGTAACCTCCAATGGAATAGACAAATCGCCTGTGGGCTTATTATAGTTATTCCATGAATAATAATAATTTTGATCGTATAATCCGGTATTAACTCTATCCGGAGCCACAACAGCGGCTACATTATAACTACAAATTTTATAATACAAAGTCTGTCCTGATGGAGCTACAGCACTAAAATCGTAATTAACTTCACACCATCCGTTGTTAATTGCCAGCAGACCAATAAGAATAAGTAATAATGTTCGTTTCATTTCTCAAAACACTAATACGTGTCGTGCACAACCATTTTGCTCCGAGCCTCCAACGGAACATTAATCTATAACAATAAGAAAAGGCATGAGGTTATGTGCTCATGTCCGTTTGCATTTAGGTATCGCCAAACACCTTCGAAGGAACGGGATTATGGGAACAACTCTCACGCCTGACGGATATGCCATGAGTATAGCATACACATTCAAGCGAAAGCAAAATGCTCCGTCCTCCTTCTTTAATTTGGCGATTTCAAATGCAAGGACTTTATCGCAATGCTTTTCTTGCTTACAGCTTTCGCTCTCGAAAGCAATTGCAAAAATACGAATAAAAATCAAACTGACAAAAAATATTTTGCCTCCACATGAAAAAAAACGTGTAGAGGCATGGCAAACTGTTATAAATAATAATGTGAAATCAGTCTTCGAGGGCGTAGCCGAAGCTCTTCAGGGCGCGGTCGCTGTTGCGCCAGTCTTTGAGGACTTTGATGTGGAGGCTGAGGA
>CAMZFW010000074.1 GCA_947306225.1 uncultured Bacteroidales bacterium | reverse complement strand
ATCGTCCTCGGTCGCGACCACCACGACGTGAGCGGCACCGACAGCCCCTTCCGCGAAACCAGCAACATTTACGACGGCTCCAACCGTTGCGCCGACATGGCAGTGCAGAACGTCATCGGCGACAGCTTCCGTGGTGCCACGTGGGTCAGCATCCACAACGGTGGTGGCGTAGGCTGGGGCGAAGTGATGAACGGAGGCTTCGGTATGGTTCTTGACGGTAGCGAGGCTTGCGACCGTCGTCTGCGCATGATGCTTCATTGGGATGTTAACAATGGCATTTCCCGTCGCAGCTGGGCTCGCAACGAAGGCGCCATGTTCGCCATCCGTCGCGCCATGGACATCTGCCCCGAACTTAAAGTCACCATGCCCAACCTTGTTGACGACAAAGTCCTCGAAGGCTTGTTCTAAAGCATCCCAATCTCAATACAATAGAAAACTCCTGCAATAGGCAGGAGTTTTTTTTGTCAGTTTTTATGACAATCGGAATGTATATAAATTGAGAGTGCCCCTTTGTGGGGGCACCCTCGTCTTAACCCTTTAAAAACATTCATTATGAATACATCTTTCCAACTCGTAAGGCCGTCGGGTAGGCTTCGCCAACGAGTGGGGCGCTACTAATGCCTATTCGGCATTAATGACGGCCACAAGTGCAGCGTTATTAACGCCTATTCGGCATTAATGACAGCCTTGTGGACGGCGTTCCAACCAGCAGCGGTGATGCCCCAGTTGTTGGTGGAGTTCTTGTTGCCGTTGATTCTTACCTTGCGTCTTTTGACTTTTTTGTTAGCATTGATACCCATGACACAATATTTTTATGTTTAACTTCTTGATTTATTGTTTGTAATTCGAATTATCCCTTCGAAAAACGCTCTGCAAAAGTACACATTAATTCTGATATACACAACTTTTTGTTCATTTTTTTATTTTTTCCACCTTCAGATTAGTATATCCAGTCCCATTTACCGTTCCGTTCGCTACCGTTTTTTTTCCAAAAAAACGCTAGCACTTATCCGTTCGTTTGCCGTTCGTTATCCGATCGTTTGCCGTCCAGGCGACGGCAAACGACCCCTCAATCGGTAGAATGCGGTAAGATGCGGTAAGAAACGGTAGGATGCGGTAAGATGCGGTAAAATGCCGTAGAATACGGTAAGATGCGGTAATGGGGAAGTTCTTTTTTGCTATTTTTGCATCGTGGAAAACGTGAAAAACGTGTTAATTGATAAAAAATGATTATCTTTGCATTTTGAAAGTGGGTGCGCGGCGCGCCCTAATAGTATTAATAACATGGTAATTTTATAATTGTTATGAAGAAAAAAAGTATTGTTTGGATTGCTATTATCGGTATTGTTGCAGTAGCCTTTTTGTGGGGTATCAGCATCAACAACAAACTTATCAATGGTGAGGAGAACGTGTCGCAGGCATGGGCGCAGGTGGAGAATGCCTACAAACGTCGTGCCGACCTGATTCCTCAGTTGGTGGCAACCGTGCAGGGCGCGGCCAATTATGAGAAGGGCACGCTGACCGAGGTTGTCGAGGCTCGTGCCAAGGCCACGTCAGTGCAGGTGGATGCCAACGACTTGAGCGAAGCTAACGTCGCAAAGTTCCAGCAGGCGCAGGATGCCCTGTCGAATGCCCTGACGCACTCGATGAACGTGATCGTGGAGCGCTATCCCGAACTGACTGCCACCAAGGGTTTCCAAGACCTGCAGGTGCAGCTGGAAGGCACTGAGAACCGCATCGCCACGGAGCGCGGTCGTTTCAATGAGTCGGTGAACGCATACAACAGGAAGCTGCGCGTGTTCCCCAACAATATCGTTGCCAGCATTTGCGGCTTTGAGAAGAAGGGCTACTTTACCGCCCCGGAAGGCAGCGAGGAACCCGTTGAGGTGAAGTTCGACTTCTAATGAAAAGATGTATCATATTTCTGTTCCTGTTGCCACTATGGTTGGCGGCACAGGAACTCTGGTGTCCCGAACCGACCAATAGGTTGGTGAATGACTATTCGGGCGTGTTGTCGTCGCAGGAGCGCTTCGAGCTGGAACAACGCTTGGTGGCTTTCGACGACAGCACGTCGAATCAAATTCTGGTTATCATCCTTCCGTCGCTGCACGACTGCGAGATTATGGAGCTGGGCACGCGTATTGGCACCCAGTGGGGCGTGGGTCAGAAAGACCTGAAGAACGGGCTGGTGATACTGATTAAGTCGCGCAATCGCGAACTATCGGACGATTATGGCGACGTGGCGTTGTTGCCCGGCTACGGTCTGGAGGGTGCGCTGCCTGATGCCTTCTGCAAGCATATCATTGACGACGAGATGATTTCCCCGCTGTCGGAGGGCGATTACTACCAAGCTATCTGCAACGCCTTGGAGGTGATAGAACCTGTGTGCCGTGGAGAATACAGCTATGAGCAGTACAGGCGCGAAGACCGTCGTGCGCTGTTTATTATGCTAGGCGTGATGCTGATACTTGCGGTTGTCTGTTTCGTACTGGGCGACCGGTATAATAAGAAGCATCCGCACGACCATGACAATTTCACGGATGGCGACAATTCATCTCACCATCGCAACAACGGAGGTGGCTGGACCTACTGGGGTGGCATACCGCGCAGTGGTGGTTTTGGTGGTTTTGGCGGTGGCTCGTCAGGCGGTTTCGGTGGCTTCGGAGGAGGCAGTTTTGGCGGCGGTGGTGCACACGGAAGATTCTGAGTATGGAATTGTTAGAGTTTGATGCCGTCATCATCCAGAATGGCACGATGGATGCCGGATATGTGGAAGTCCCATTTGACATAAAGGCATTGTTTGGCAAGGGTCGTGTGGCAGTGCATGCCACATTCGACGGTGTGCCATACGATGGGCAGGTGGTGCGCATGGGCACGCCGTGCCACATAATAGGCGTGCGCAAGGATATACGCCAGAAGATAGGCAAGAGCTTTGGCGATACGGTGCACGTCACTCTTTGTGAGCGACAGTAGCAAGTGCCAACGGATGGCCGTCGAGTTTGGCGGCGACGAGGTCGTCTCCTTTATATTCTAGTTTTAACGAGAAGAAGGGCTGGTCGGGGTCGGCTAGCAGGCGTAGGAATATCTTGTCGCCTTCCCATAAGGTGAGGTCGAATAGGCGTTGCTTGTCAATCCAAGCGAGGTCGCCCTCGTCACAGGCAGTCTCCTCACCGCTCCATTGCGAAGCGGTGAAGAGGTGCATGTATTCACAAGGCCAGATGTCGCTGATGAAGGTGACGATGCCGCGATAGCGCCAGTCGAGGACGGTGAGCCCGGTTTCTTCTCGGACTTCGCGAATCATGCATTCGTCGGGACTTTCATCGGCTTCGCATTTGCCGCCTACGCCAATCCATTTGTCGTGGCTGGCATCGTTTTCTTTCTTTATGCGGTGGAGCATCAGGTACTGGTTGTCGCGCTCCAGATAGCAGAGGGTTGTCTGTTTCATCTGTCGTGGTTAGTTTGCTTGTTGGCATACCATTCGTATACTATGGGTATGACGAAGATGTTGAGTAGGGTAGAGGTGATGAGTCCGCCGAGGACCACAACAGCCATGGGGGCTTGGATTTCGTTGCCGGGATGGTCGGCGGCAAGCACCATGGGCACTAGCGAGAGGGCGGTGGTGAGGGCGGTCATGATAATGGGGTTGAAACGGTCGGCAGAGCCTTGCATGATAAGGTCGCGGAGCGGCAGCCGGGAGTTGTCGGAGCGGGCCTGCAGGTTCTGGTATTTGGCAATGAGCAGTATGCCGTTGCGGGTGGCAATGCCGAAGAGGGTGATGAATCCGATGATGGCAGGGATGCTGAGGATGTTGGAGCCGAGTTTGATGGCCAGCACACCGCCGATGAGTGCCAACGGTAGGTTGAGTAGCACGATGAGCGAGAGGGAGAGGTTTTGAAACTCGGTGTAAAGCAGTAGATAGATGATGACCAGTGCTATGAGGAATACAAGGATGAGGGTACGGGTGGCGGCTTTGGCACTCTCGAACTGGCCGCCAAATTCGATGCGGTAGCCTTCGGGGAGTTGCAGTTGTTTGTCGAGGGTGGACTTGATGTCTTCGACCACACCTATGGCATCGCGTCCGCTGACATTGGCGGAGACAACCAGTTTGCGCTGCACGTTCTCTCGCGAGATGGTGTTGGGGCCACCGACAGAGACTACCTCGGCCACCACACCTAGCGGCACCTTTCCGCCATTGTGGGTGTCGATAAGGGCATCGCGGACATCGTTGATGGTGGGGGTGCCCGAGTTGTCAAGGTCGGAGGCAGAGGGTTGTTGTTTCAGCACCAGGTCGAAGCTGCGTTGTCCCTCGTAGATGCTACCCACGGTGAGTCCGTTGAAAGCGGTCTCGACAAAGCGGTTGAATTGTGCTGTGGTGATGCCATATTGGGCCAGCATGTCGCGGTTGGCGCGGACTTGCAGTTGAGGTGTCTCGGTCTGTTGCTCGACGTTTACGTCGACGAGCCCTTCAATGTCGGAAACGGCATTTTTAATTTTGTTACCAATAAGATAGAGTTGGCTGAGGTCGGTGCCGAACACTTTGATGGCGATGGTGGCCTGCGTGCCGCTGACCATGTGGTCGATACGGTGGCCAAGGGGTTGGCCTACACTGGTGACAACACCGGGAACGGACGCAAGGTGGGCGCGAACGTCGGACATGAACTCCTCTTTGCTGCGGTCGGAGAGGGTGAAGTTGACATCGATTTCGGCACCGTTGGTGGCTTGGGAGTGTTCGTCAAGTTCGCCACGACCTGTGCGGCGCGAAGTGGATGTTACTTCGGGAATGGAAAGGAGTTCCTTCTCTAACAGGTTGCCCAAGGCGTTGCTCTCGTCGAGCGAGATGCCAGGTTTGGCAACGGCGGCAATAGTGAGGGAACCTTCGTTGAACGAGGGCAGGAAGTCACGCCCCATGGTGAAGAGGAGGCCTATGGCTACCACAAGGAGCAAGGCGGTAGTGCCAATGACAGGCTTTTTATGGCGAAACGCCCATTGCAGGGCACGGCGATAGCCTTTGGAAAGCCATGTGGCGACGCGGCTGTCCTTTTGTTGGCGGTCGAGGTAGGCTTCGTCGGAAAGGATGAGTTTGCAGAGCAAGGGCGTCAGCGTCATGGCGACGAGCAGCGACATGGCCAGCGCGATAAGGTAGGCGATGCCTAAGGGCTTGAGCATGCGCCCTTCGAGTCCGCTCACGAAAAAGAGGGGCACGAAGGTTATCATGATGATAAATGTGGCGTGGATGATGGAACTGCGAATCTCGGACGACCCTTGAAAGACCACTTCGATGGTGGGTTGACGTTGGTCGCGTGGGAGTTGGTGGTTTTGTCGCAACCGTTTATAGACGTTTTCGACATCGATGATGGCATCGTCGACCAGCGAACCGATAGCGATGCACATGCCGCCGAGGGTCATGGTGTTGATTTCATATCCCAACAGATAGAGGCATAGTACGGTGCCGAGCAGCGACAGGGGGATGGCAATGATGGAGATGAGTGTGGTGCGGAAGCTGCCCAAGAAGAGGAAGAGTACGATGATGACAAAGATGGCCCCTTCGAGCAGAGCCTTACCGACATTGCCGACGGACGACTCGATGAAGTCGGCCTGACGGAAGATTTTGGTGTTCATCTTCACGTCGGGAGGCAGGGTCTTGGCGATGTTTGTCAAATTGGCTTCGATGCTCTCGGTGACACGCAGGGTGTTGATGTTGGGTTGCTTGGAAATGGAGAGGATGACAGCTGGCTGAGCATTGCATGAGGCATAGCCCAGTTTTGGAGCCGAGCCAATGCACACTTCGGCAACATCGCTGAGGCGCACGGGATGGTCATTGTGCATGGTCACAAAGGTACTGCCCAGCTCGTCGAGGTCGTTGGTGCGTGCCATGCCCCGCAGAGCGTACTCGTTGCCATAGTCGCGGATGACACCGCCGACAGAATTGCTACTGATGTCGTTGCCGAGGGCTTCAAGGTCGTCCATCGTCACCCCGTAGGCTTGCATACGGATAGGGTCGGCAATAATCTGGTATTGTTTGTAGTCGCCACCGATTATGGTCACTTGTGATACGCCTCCAGTCCCCAGGATGGCAGGCTTGACCACCCATTCCGCCAAGGTGCGCAGTTCCTGTTGGCTAGTCGGGGTGGCAGAATGGTTGGCTGTGTCTACTTGCAGTGAGACAAAGAGTATCTCGCCCATGACGCTGCTTTGAGGTGCCATGACGGGCGTAATGCCTTCGGGCAGCAGTTCGGCAAGGGAGGACATCTTTTCGCTGACAATCTGGCGGGCGCGGAACACGTCCATGCCCCAGTCAAATTCTACGAATACGAAGCTGCATCCTTGTAGGGAGGTGGAGCGCACACGGCGCACGTTGGTGGCTCCGTTGACGGCGGTTTCTATGGGGAATGTCACCAGCCGCTCAACCTCTTCGGGTGCCATGCCGTGGGCATCGGTCATCACCACCACTTGGGGTGCGGTCAGGTCGGGGAATACGTCTATGTCGGTGCGGTTGGCCGACCAAAGTCCGGCTACCATCAGCAGTATTCCCGCCACAATAATAAATAGTTTGTGCTCTAAGCTGAAACGTATTATCTTGTTAAACATAGTTATTGTCTTTTAAGGTGATAGAGGTGGGTTAGAGTTCCATCGCATGCAGGGAGAGGTGGAGCAGTTCTAATTCGTGTGACACCTGCCAGACTTGGAGTTCTATCTCCAGATAAAACTCAGCCTGCTGCAAGTATTGTTCCAATGTTATCTCGCCAGCTTCCAATGCCTTCATCAGGTATTCTTGGCTATCGTATTGGCGTAATGCCTCTTTGAGGTTTTTGACGTTTTGCATCAGCCCCGTGTGGCGATGATACATGCAGCGAAGGTGGTCTAAAAGCCGTTCCCGTTGGGTCTCCAATTCCTGCTGTGCGGCTTCGGCTTCAAGTCGGGCGGCCCGCACGGCGCGCTGTTGGCTCCACAAGGGCAGTTGCAAGCCCATCTTGATGCCTCGGAAACTTTCCCCCACATGATTTTCGGCGGCATAGCCCACACTCATCGTGGGTAGCCATTCCGCACGGCTTAGCTGTAGACGTTGTTGGCTGGATTCCACTTGATTGGCAAGCATCTGCAGGTCGGGGTTGCGCATCTCGAGTTTCTCGTACCAAGACTCAAAACTAGCTTCGGCAACGATGGGCTCATAGACATCTTGTGAGAATACGAAGGTTTCGTCGCCCACCAAAATGCGGAGGTCGTGGGCGGCATGGTCTTCCTGCATGAATACTTCTGCCGCCTTGCTCTGTATGTCGGCATAATGCATTTGTGCCCGATTGTATTCGAGCACCGAGCAGTCGCCCATTTCAAAACGTCTCTGATACAGCCGTGCCAGACGGTCGGCGGCTGCGCAGTGGCGTGAATAGATTTGCCACACAGCATGGTAGTATGTCCAGTCAGCACATTCCTGCTGTATCTCAAGTAGCAGGGCCTTGCGCACTACGCTGTAGTTGAGCTCGGCAGCATGTTCTTGGAGTTTGCGTAGCCGGGCCTTTCGTATCAATACGGAGGGCATCTCAAACGATTGTGTCACGTTGAGGTCCCAGCGTATGCCGATGTCGGCAGGGTCGCCCCAGAAGTATGCTGCCTCCACTTCGGGGTTGGGTAACAAGGTTCCCACGTGGGCAGCCGTCTTCTCGGCTTCGGCATGTTTGGCAGCAAGCTGAAGCATGGGGCTGTGTTCTTCGGCATGCTTTATCACGCTACTGTAATGGGACTGCGCAGTAGCAGCGATGGCAAGTAGGATGAATACGCTTATAGCGATATGCCGATTATAAGATTGGTGATTGTTTTGTCGCATAGCAATCGTTCTAAAGGGTTAATGAACATGTCCTGCATGGGGGTCTAGGGCTGCGCTGTTTTGTGCCAGCCGCACCATCGAGGCGCCCTTTGCCACCACCACTTCGCCTGCCTGCAGGCCTGTCTTCACTTCGGTACGGAGGCCATCGGTAGTGCCTAGCGTCACCAATCGCTTCTCATACTCTCCGTCGTGTACTTTGACAAAGAGGAAGTAGTTGCCCATCTCCTCCACGATGGCTTCGTTGGGCACGGTCAGCAACTCTTTGTCCGACTGGGTGATGATATAGGCGGTCACAAAACTGCCACTCAACAGATGTCCCACGTTGCGTATACGGAAGATAACGGGTACTAGTGGGCTGTCGGTGCTGGCAGACTTGCCGTACGATACCAGTGTGCCGCCCAATTCGTCGAGCATGTAGGTATGGCTGTCGCCGGGAATACGGATGTTCACTCCTTTGATGTTCTTTAAGCAGCTGTAGTAGCGGGGCTGCACCTCGGCGCGTAGCTGTAGGTCGCGGTTCTGCGACACCGTCACCACAGTCTGCCCTGCCTCCACATAGCCTCCGTTGCTCACATGGATGCGTTGCACGTAGCCACTGATGGGGGCACGAACCACGGCACCCTTTTTAGAGAAATTGCTCTTGAGGTTGTCGTATACCGCTTTGGCAGCTTCGTAGGTGGCACGGGCTTGTTCCAAGTCGGTTTGTGACACAATTTTGTCTTCCGCCAGACGCTGTTTGCGTTCGTATGCCACCTTGGCGGCATTGTAATTGGCAGCAGCCTCTTGATAACGTACGCTCATGTTGTTGTCGGCCATGTTGTTGCTCTCTATGGTGAAGAGCTGTTGTCCGGCTTTGACGGCTGCGCCTTCTACTAGATTGGGGGTGGAGAATGATACAACACCCGAGGTGGTGGCAGTCGCCTCACGTTCGTCACCTTGGGACGGGAGTACCTGCGCAGAAGTCTTGATAATCTGCCCGAAAGGGCTAGGGGTCACCTTTTCCAACGTAAGACCTATTTTTTCCCCTTGCGCTTTGGAGAATGCAACAACATTGGCTCCATGAGAGTGGTGGTGTTCGTGGTCATGTTCGTGGTCATGATTGTGGTCATGATCGTGATCATGGTCGTGATTGTGGTCGTGATTATGGTCATGTTCATGCTCGTGTTCATGCTCATGCTCATGAATTTCTGCATGGCTATGCTCTGCTTCGTGTTTATGGTGACATGATGTCATGGTGCCTATCAAACAAAAGGCAATCATGATAGAAATGATTTTCTTCATATTACAATAAGTTAATTAATTGTGGCCCAAAGGCCAATAAAATAAAAATATGGAAATGGCACGTCGGATGTCGGGTGTGCCGTGTCGGGAATCAGGCGCACAGTGGCGGAGCCCGTAGGGAATGGCCGCCAGCGAGTGGCGGTAGTGGCAGTGACCATGGCTGATCGGGGCTGGCAGGAGTTGTCAGCCCGCTCTCGGTAGCCAGGGTTGCTGCACCCATTGTGGGCAGCACTGCCAGCAGGAGGTCGTGAACCTCGGCCTTCACCACCTGTGCCATCAGGTGCTCATCATCCTTGGTGTTCAGCACTAGATGGGAGAGCATGTCGGCAAGACGGCAGATGTCGAACGGGTGGTCGGAATGGTGGCCGTCGCAGTCATGGCTGCAGTCGTGCGAATGATGTTGGTGGCTGCAATGACAATTGATTTCGGTCTCAAAAACAAACCCCACCTCGTCCGCGCAATCGTGGTGGTGGTGCGGTACAATAGCATGTACGAGGATAATCGTACATGCCAATGTAATCATTATTTTTGCAGTCAGATGCTTCATTGCATGACGTTTACAAACAATAGTGAAGGTTTGTTGGGCTTTGTATCACGTTGCAAAAATACACAATTTAATTGAAATGGAAGAAAACTATCCGTTCGAGTCCATATTTTTGTATTGTGCGGTCGGCGTGGTAGCCTAGCTGCTGGAGGCTTCGTATGCTGGCAGCGTTGTGTGGCGATACGGTGGCGCACAGCAAGTCGAATCCCCGTTGTTGCGCCTCAATGTGCAACTGTTTGCCTAGTGCCACTTGCAAGTGATGTCCACGCCAGTCGGGGTGTACGAGGCATATCTTGAAATGGGCAGTCGTATGCCCTTTCGTATCGACGCTCTGCAACAGCGGTGCCAACGCTTCGGGGTCGCCTTCCTGTGGCACGTACAGCACGGCCAGTGCCACTAAGGTGTCTCCTGCCCATGTCCCTAGGCACACGTGTGGCGGCAGTAGGCATGTATGCCACATTTCTTCAGTGTTTCGACGCAGTAGGTCGGGGTGTTCCAGATGCGCGAGCACTATGGATTCTAATTCAAGCACATTGGCAATGTCGCCTTCGTTACAGGGTCGCACTGTGAGACCGTTTATTTCTAGGTTGTCCATCACGTTGCTAGATGAAAAAGGCAGGGCACTAGGCTCTGCCTTTTATTTTTTATGTTATAGAGTAGATTCAGCCTTCGAGATGCTCTTTGCGCAGGAGGTCGTTGACCGTTTTGACGGGATTGAAGGTGGCAAGAGGTACCTCGACGAAGATGGTAGTCCAGTTTGCCATGGCTCCGTTCCACAGTCCGGGCAACTCTTGCGACTTGAGGATAGTGGCGCCCTTGCTCTTCTTGCTGATGAATCCGGTGGCGGGGTCGATGTATTTTCTCAGGTCGAAGTAGCGGCCATGGTAGTTCTTGGTGGCGCAGACGAGGTCGACGGGGTTGAAGTGGGTGGCATTGGCGAGGATTGCGGCCTGCGCAGGGTCTTTACTGTTGATTTGGGCGGTCTCGACAATCTGGAGGCTCTCGACACCTTGTGTGTTGAGCGTGAAGAAGGGACCTCCGCCAGGTTCTCCTTGATTTTTTACCATCCCGCACACACGCATAGGACGGTTGAGAAGGTTGTGGAGTTGGCGGACACGTTGTTGTTCGGAGCCTTCGCGATAGGTGTCGTCCAGCTTGATGTGCAGCTGCTGTTGCGCAAATTGTTCAATCTTTTTGAGTTCCTTTGCGGAGACACCCTTGTCGAGCGCGTTCAGATATTCGAATGTCTGCTTCTGTAGGTCAAGTAAGAGGCCAGCAAGTACCTTTTTGTATACAATAGTAGTGTGCTTCATCCAGTCGGGCACCACGTTGTCGATGTTCTTCACGAATATCAGGTCGGCACGCTGCTCGTTGAGGTTCTCGATGAGGGCACCATGACCACCGGGACGGAATACCAGTTTGCCGTCATCGTCGCGGATGGGGTTGTTTTGCTCGTCGACGGCAATGATGTCGGTGTAGTGCTTCTGCTCGGAAAAGCTGATGTTCAGCTTGATATGGAAGGCTTCCTCGTAGTAGCGTTTCACCTCGGCAATCTTCTTGCGGAACAGGCCACGGTGTTCGGGCGACACGGTGAAATGGAGGTTCACGGTGCCGTCGTCCATGCGAGCGTATTCGGCTCCTTCGACAATATGCTCTTCCAGAGGGGTGCGTTGTAGATGCCCGTATTTGTGGAACTTGAGCAGGCCTTTGGGCAGGTTGCCGTAGCCCATGTATTGTTCCTTGAGTAGGAAATTGATGACGGTGGCGAAGTCGCCACGGGACATATAGTCGTCGAAGTCGGCGTTGGATTTCTCCATGCAGGCGACAAGGTCGTCGAAGAAGGCGAAGGTGCGTATCTTTTCGAGAAATTCCTTGACGGACGGATGTTCCTTCTCTATCTTGTAGTCGATGCCGAAGTAGGTGGACGTGAAGGAATAGAGGTCTTTGAACATGCGCGTGGCGGCACCAGAGGCAGGGACGAATTTGAGTATCTTCTTCCCCTTGGATACCTGTTTGTACGATTTAGTATAGCGATTGATAGCCTGGTCGTCAAGGCGTAGGATGCCGCCGTTGTCCACAGTGGCAGCTGAGACTAAGTGGGTTTTGGGAAACCCCTTGCGGAAATTGTCGATTTGACGGTTGACATCGGCTTCGGTCAACCCTAGCGACGCAATCTGCTGACGGTCGCTATCGGTAAGTTGGATAGACATAGGTAGAGGTCTGTGTGTGAATTAAATCTCTTGGAAGTCGGCACGACCCAATATCTTGTCGCCAATTATTTTAACCGTGGCGGAGACAACCTCGCCTTCTTTCAGACGGATAGACTTTTCGCCTTCGCGGTAATAGAACTTATGGTTCAAAGTGTCGGGTTCGTCAACACGTGCAATAATCGTGAAAATGGCCGGGGCGGCAAAACGGGTCTTGTAGATGCCGTTAGCGTTGCATTGGCCGGTGTCAGAAATGGTGCCGACAATGTTGTTCATAGGGTCAGACTCATTTTTCTTCACATATTGAATTTTTACCCATGCACCGCCAGCTGGGGCGTTGTCATACTTGGAATCGACCACAGTGACGTCCAAATAACACCATGTGTCTTTGTCGCAGGCTGAAAAAGCGATTGCCGATAATGCGCTGATTAACAGAATTCCGATGAGTGAAAGGCTTTTTTTCTTCATAAAAAGTTGTTTATTTTTGTGAGTAATTGATTTTTTTTGACTAATTTTGCAATTGCAAAAGTAACAAAAAATCATGGTATGATGACAAAAAAAGTTTTATTTTTATTATTTTTTATAGTTATTTCTGTTTTTTCTTTTGCACAAAAAGTTGATAAACAGAAGAAAGATGGCAGTAAGGAATATTATGTCAAAATTGAGACTTCGTATGGCGACATGGTGGTAAAATTGTACAATGAGACCCCCCTTCATCGTGATAATTTCATAA
>CAMZFW010000073.1 GCA_947306225.1 uncultured Bacteroidales bacterium | reverse complement strand
GGTGGCGGACATCACGCGCCTACCGACGGGAGCCTATATCGTCCGCATCCGCATAACGAAAGGCGACGGGGAACAGGTGTTTTACAAGAAGATTGTGAAAAAATAGTGTGAACCATCGGGATGAGAGTATATACCGCCCTCATCCCTTTATTTTAGCCAACTATGAAAAAGTACAAAAAAAATATCGTTGCAATTGTCTTTCTGCTTGGGATGTCGGTTCCAGTCATGGCACAGTATTTCGATTGGGTGAGAGGATATACGTCATGTGCTTATATGGCTGGGAGTGAGATAGGCCGTGCCGTATCGGATGCAGAGGGTAATGTTTACTTTATTGGTAAATTCCATAAGGATGCCATGTTAGATGGTGAGGATCTGCTGCCCATCAATGCGTCAAATGAGAGCGTTAACACATGTATCGTGAAATATTCGTCCGATGGGCGGCTGCTTTGGCACAAGGCTTTAAGCAAAATCAGTTCGAATATAGGTGCGGGTAATCTGCTGATGATAGGGGACAGTGTTTTGGCATACTATGGGTCTGTGCGTTTTTCGTCCGATGCCCCTCACTCCTACGAATATACCTACTATTGGGATACTTTGATGCAGGGATACCCATTTAGATATGATAGTGTCAGTTCGTGTACAGGGATGGTCTATTTCAATCTAGAGGACGGTAGCATCAGGGAGCAGCATTTCCTAAGTGTGGGGTATAACGACACAGCAGGGAATCCCATTTATTCTCATTGGCCAATTGTGGCTAGGGATAATTTACAAGCGGGACAATGCATTGCTGTGGACAAGGATGGAAACGTGATAATTGCAACGGGGAATTTTTGGACGACAGGCTTGTGGAATCCTGTGACTCGCACAACACCGTACTACTGTTGGGAGCGTGGTGATATCGGTGCCATCCGCATTATGGTGGACGGGGAACGGTCGTTTTACTTCCATTCCAACAGCTGCCCACGCAATTGGAACCCACTACTCATGAAGTTCTCGCCCCATTTTGACAACCTGCTGTCGGCACGCTTCTTGTTCGAACCGTCGAATGTTCCGACCGAGTTCTGTCCGTTAGACTTTAATGTGCCTATGACAGACCCTGATTATCCTTGGGAGGCTTATCACGCATACGCTTGTAACGGAAATACAATATATGAGAGTTTTGAGACCGACGATGAAGGCAATATCTATTTGGTAGGAGAGTTTAGGAGAAGTGGGTATACTGCCAATGACACACTGATACCCGTGGATAGCGCGGCAGGGCTGTTCCTGTCGGTAAAGATGATTCCGAACTATAATTCTGGCAACCTCCCAAGTTATAGCGTTACAAAAGGGTACCTTGTCAAGTTCGACCCGCAGCTGAGACCGCTCTATTTGAAACAGCTGGATTGGGTGAAGCACGGAAAGATAACCGCAGCATATTTTTATCATCCCAGCGTGACTGACAGTGGCCTCATTGTGCCATCCGTATTGGTGACAGGTACCAACGGTGATCCTATTATTGACAAATATTTTCTGTTAGACGGGGACACCCTGCCAAAATGGCTGACTAAGAGTGCCTCTTTCCTGAGACTAGACAAAGATGACGGACACCTGCTGGCATACGGCGGGCTGCATGTGGTGGGTGACTGGCAGTATAGATACGCCGAAGTTGATAAACCATATTTTCTTTATAGCACTTATGCGGCAAAGAACAATCGGTTTGCCACAGGCATCATGACCAGTGGCGACATCCTGTTTGCCGACAGCCTGCACCACTACGACTTCCAGCGATATAAAGAGCGAGTGTCATCCATGTCGATATGGGACTACAGCGGGCATGAGATTCTCTATCTGGAGCTGAGCGACGTGGACAGCAACTACCGACATATTAGTGGCGCCCTGTTCAGCGACAGCAGCCTGTACATTTACGGCAGCGTGTCCAATATGGAGCTGCACTTCGGAGACACGACGCTGCGTTCTTACAGCGGCACTGACTGCACGACGGCGTTTATCGCGCGGTATGTGGACACGGCCTTTTTGCGGCCTTACGTGCATCCGGTCAATCCAGAGCCGCAGGATATCCGTCTTGCAACAAATGATGGCGGGGGCTGCTTGGTGGCATACCCCAACCCGTTCAGGCAGCGGGTGCGGGTGCGCTACAAGGGGAGCGAGCCGCCGCGCGAGGCGTACCTGACCGACATGCAGGGACGTCGCGAACGGGTGGAACTGGTGCCCGTGGGCGAATGGGAGTACAGCTTGGATTTTAGCCACCTGCCCCCGGCCCCCTACCTGCTGACGCTGGTGACGCACAGCGGCAAGCAGATTACGGCACGCATGCACAGCACACGGTGAGGAGTAAAAAGGAAGTTAAAAAAAAGGGAGTTAAATAGGAAGTAAAAAAGGGAGTTAAAGTGGGAGTTAAAGTGGACAAATGCGTAATCGCCAAATGTATTGTCCATTTTAACTCCCATTTGTTAAATCTTTGAGTTTTTGTGGGGCTGTTTGGGTTATTTGATTTTTTTTGTGTACTTTTGCATTGTTTTTCGTAATATCATTATATATGGATTATCTTATTTCAGGAATACAACAGATAGGCGTAGGCTGCGAGGACTTCCACGAGGCGTGGAAGTGGTATATCGACATGTTTCAGATGAATGTGCGCATTCTGGAGGACGACACGGTGGCGGAACGTATGCTGCCCTACACGGGCGGCAAGGCGCAGAAACGCCACGCCTGCATAGCCGTGAACCTGCAAGGAGGCGGCGGATTTGAGATATGGCAGTATTCGGAGCGCAAGCCAATGCCGAAGACGTTTGAGACGGCAGTGGGCGACCTCGGCATCTTTGCCGCCAAGTTGAAGAGCCACGACGTGGTGGCTTATCACCACCAGCTGCTATCGAAGTACGAGAAGGTGGGGCCGCTGAGCATTATGCCCGACGGCACGCCGTGCTTCGTGGTGAAGGACCCTTGGGACAACTACTTCCAGATAGTGGAGGATAAATCCATCTTTATCCCCCAGAACAGACTGAGCGGCGGCATCGTGGGCGGCATGATAGGTTGCACGGACATCGACAGGAGCCTGCCGCTGTATAGTGAACTGCTGGGCTACAGCCGCGTGGTGTATGATAGGACGGGGACGTTCGACGACCTTGGGTATATGAAGGACGGCGGGGAGCAGTACAGGCGTGTGCTACTTGCCACCGAGGAGCCTCGGAAAGGTGCCTTCGCACCGCTGTATGGCGACAGCAGGATAGAGCTGGTGCAGGCTCTGGACCACCAGCCGCGCAAGATATACGAGGGACGCTTTTGGGGCGACCCCGGGTTTATACAGATATGCTTCGACGTGACGCACATGCGCAACCTAGAGAAGCGTTGCAACGAACTGGGCTACCCCTTCACGGTGGACAGCTGCAAGGACGACGGCCATTTCGACATGGGCGAGGCAAGCGGCCACTTCACCTACATAGAGGATGCCGACGGCACGCTGATAGAGCTGGTGGAGGCGCACAAACTGACGATTATGAAGCATCCGCATATCACCATCAATATGCTGAAACGCGACAGGGAGAAACCGTTCCCGAAGTTCTTCTTCCGCTTGATGGGACTGAATAAAGTAAAAGGTAAAATCTAAAAAGTAAATTAAAAATTTAGAATTGAAAATTAAAATGGTAGCTGCCTTTCTTTTAATTCTTAATTTTTAATTATTAATTATCACGATGAATCTAATAGAACATTTGAAGGAGGATGTGCGCTTCGAGGAGTCGCTGAAGGCGTGCATGAACTGCGGTGTATGTACCGCCATCTGCCCTGCGGCAGAGTTCTACGACTACGACCCGCGACGCATTTGCGACCTGGTACAACGCGGCGACGAGGAGGAGATTGAGCAGGTGCTGCGGAGCGACACGATATGGTATTGCGGACAGTGTATGTCGTGCAAGACACGCTGTCCGCGTGGCAACGTGCCGGGAGAGCTAATCAGCGTGCTGCGGAAAGTGTCGCAGGAACTGGGGCTGTTTCGCCACAGCGAAAAAGGTCGGCAGCAGGTGTTGTTGATGAACTCGGTGCATCGCAACATTATGGAGATAGGCTATTGCGTCTACCCTGACCGAGTAGACCCGGACTATCATCCCGAGCAGGGACCGATATGGCGATGGTATCACGAACACATTGCCGACATCGCTCCCAAACTGGGTGCCAACTATCACGGCGCAGGCCCCGGTGCGCTACGCGATATTTCGGAAGAGGACTTACAGGAAGTACGCAAAATATTTGAGGTGACTGGCGGCACAGAGTTTTCCGAGAAAGTAAAAAAGAATTCGTAAATTCGTAAATCTTTTGATGCGCCAAGGACTAACACATTAACACGGTAACGCGCATTCACACATTCAAAAATGATAAACTTTGGTTATAAGATTTCCACACCCCGGTCGATAGACATGGACAGCGCAGACAGCAGGCTGTATTGCCAACTGGTCGAAGCGGTGCCATCATACCGATACTGCATCGGCTGTGGGGGATGCACAGCTACCTGCTCGGCAGGTCAGTTTACAGACTTTAACATCCGCAAGGCACATTTTCTCTTTAGTCGCAGACAATACGACAAGTTGGCTTCGGACACGTTCACCGACACCGACCTGAACAAATGTATGTTGTGCGGCAAATGCTCGCTGGTGTGCCCACGTGGGGTGAACACACGCGGACTGATACTGCAGATGCGCAAACTCCTTTTAAAGTAAAAAGTAAAAACTAAAAACTAAAACTTTTTCAACTTTCAACTATAACGCCATGTTCTCCATATTTGTTATACCGTTCTGTCTGGGTGTTCTGGCACTGCTGGTTATCTCGGTAATAAAGTATTACAACTGGATAAAGGAGTTTGACCGCAAGCAGCAGACCCTGATAAGGAAAAATATCCTCACATGGAAGTTTCTCCCTGCCATCTGGGAGATGTTTCGCGAGTGCCTGCTCCACTGGCGCATCACGAAGCACAACGCGCTACTTGGCTATATGCACCGAAGCCTTGCCTTCGGATGGTTTTTGTTGATAGTGGTGGGCTTTGTACAGGCCTTAGTGGCCTATCCTAATGGGCACCAGTTTTATGTGGGCATCTTCTTTAACTACTTCGAGCCGCACTATCCCGTCTCGCACTCCCCTGCCCTGCCTTTTATCGCCAACCTGATGGACGCGCTGCTGCTGTATGTCTTTTCTGGGCTTACGCTGGCAATAGTGAAGAAATTTTGGTCGAAACCATTAGGCATGAAGCGTACCACACGGCACAACCTTACCGACCGTATTGCCAAAGCGGCACTATGGAGCATCTTCCCCGCCAGACTACTGGCGGAAGGGGCCACATCGGCACTGTATGGCAACGGCGGCTTTCTAGTGGTGGCGATGGGAAGACTGATGCAAGCAGTGGGGCTCACCAGTACGGTGTTAGAGTACAACCTATGGACATTCTACTCGCTGGCACTAGGCGTGTTCTTCACGTTGATGCCCTTCACCCGCTATATGCACATCTTTACCGAGGTGTTTCTCGTCTATTTCCGCCAGTTGGGTCTGCGCGACAGCGACAGTAAGAGCGGCTACACCATGTTTGAACTGAGTGCCTGCTCGCGCTGCGGCATCTGCATAGACGGCTGCCCCATCAATCGCGAATTGGGAGTGACCGACATACAGGGTGTGTATCTACTTCAGGCCATACGTAACAAAGACCTCCGCAACCGTGCCGAAAGCATTGCCAACATGTGCATGGTATGTGGCCGATGCTCGGCAGAATGTCCCGTAGGCATCGACCTCGAGCCTGTCCGCCGCCAAGTGCGCACCGAATATGCGAAGGGAATAGACCACCCTGAAGGGTTTCAATACCTCAAGTCGCTCCACCATTTCAATGCCTTGGGACGTGTGGCGTATTTTGGCGGCTGCATGTCGCATCTCACGCCTGGCATCACACAGGCAATGGAACAGATATTCCAAGCTGCCGGACAGAGCTATTGGTTTATGGACCAAGAAGGTTCGGTCTGTTGTGGCAGACCGCTCCTGCAACAGGGTTTAGTGCGTCAGGCACAGGCGTTGCGCGACCGAAACAAGAGTATGTTGAAAAAATCCAATGCCACTATGTTGGTCACATCGTGCCCGATATGCTACCAGTCGTTCACTAAAGACTATCGGCTTGACATCCCCGTTATGCACCACTCGCAATATATAGACATGCTGTTGAAGAACGGCAAGATAAAGGTGGAACGCAGCGACATGCGTGTCACCTATCACGACCCTTGCGAACTAGGTCGCGGCTGTGGGGTATACGACGAACCTCGACATGTGGTTGCCGCCACCGCCACACTGTTGCCCACACAAGAGGAACGCGAGAAGAGTCTCTGCTGCGGCTTCAACTTGGGCAACACCAGCATCGACAGCGAGCAGCAGGTGCTGATACGTGACGCTGCCCTGCGCAACCTGTTAGAACCCAACCCCGACATGATTGCCACCGCCTGCCCCATGTGCAAGAAGGCAATGACACGTGCCAACAATACTCCCGTGAGCGACATCGCTGAAATAATAGCAAACCAACTAATTGAAAAGTGAAAATTGAAATATTGCTTGAATGCTTGAGTGTGTTAATGCTTGAGTGGCTGGCGCGGTCAAAACACTCAAACAATCAAGCAATCAGACAATCAAGCAATATCAACCGTTAACACATTAGAATTCCATGAAACGATTTTGGAACGGATACCAGAAAGCCATAGCCGACGACCATTATTTCTATGAGCGCAGCTGCATACGTCAGACCTTCTTTCCCGGGTCGGAAGCAGCATTCCTAAAGATATTGCGCGAAGAGCTAGGCAAAGACATCTGCGACAACCCCCACCAGCACACCTGCACCGGCATTGGCTACCATTCGGACGTGGTGCCATTTGAAACCACCATGACCGTGGTGGCTCGCCTATTCTCTCTGATGACCGAGTGCGGCTATCGCAACTATGTGCCCTCATGCGTCACCAGCTTTGGTGTATTCACCGAGATGTTGGCAAAGTGGGAAGAGGAACCCGAACTGAAGGAGAAGGCTAGGCAATACCTGTGGGATGCCTGTCGGCGCGAGTTTGAGGTGCCTGACAACATAGCCCACCCAAGCGACATTATCTTTAAGTTCCGCTTCGACCTAAAGCCAAAGATGAAATACCAGTTGGTCAATCGCTTTACAGGTAAACCGCTACGGGTAGTGGAACACATCGGATGCCACTATGCCAAAATATTCACCCATGCGGGTATCGGCAATGCCGAATTCCCGTATGTGCTGGCTGGCATGATTGAGGCATGGGGTGGCGAAGTGATTGACTACCCCGAACGCCGGCACTGCTGCGGATTCGGTTTCCGTCAGTATTTGGTGCAGGAAAATCGCGGCTACAGCATTGCCAACACACAGAAGAAATTCGAGTCGATGGAATCGTACGAACCCGACTTCATTCTCACCAACTGCCCCGGATGCAATATGTTCCTTGACAAGTGGCAGTACACCATTGCCGAGATGGAACACAAGACCTACGACAAAGAGGGATATGGCATTCCAGTGCTCACCTACGAAGAATTGACAGGTCTGTTGCTTGGCTACGACCCATGGTCGCTGGGACTGCAGATACACCAGGTGCAGTGCGAGCGGCTGATGGACAAAATAGGCATCCCGTACAATCCTGCTGAAAAGTATTGTGACTTCACTGGCCGTCGACTCCCCTCCCCTGAAAAACCTGAATTTTTGAAAGTATAATAATTTGAATTCGTTAATTCGTAAATATGTTGATTGCTTGATTGTCTGATTGATTGTTTGAGTATTTTACTCAAGCATTAACACAATCAAGCATTCAGGCATTCATTCAAGCATTAACACAATCAAGCATTCAAGCATTCACTCAAACATATCAACGTAATGAAGAAAATAGCCATATTAGGTGCCGGCCCTGCGGGCATTGAGGCAGCAGCCGTGCTGGCAGCAAACAATTGTCCTGTCACCCTGTTTGAAAAAGAGGCACAACCGTTGTGCAACATAACCGACAAGGCTTTCCTATTCCCCAATTTTGCCGATGCCAACGAGGTGGCGGCCTCGCTCAGAGCAAAACTCGACAATCCCAACATCACGCTGCGTTGCAGTACGGAAGTGACACAGCTCACCCCTTCCTACATAGCAGGCTTTCAGGAAGAGAGCCTCACAGGCACCCCTGTCTGGAAGGTGAACGAGGAACTGTATGACATAGTGCTTCTTGCCACCGGCTACACTCCCTTCGACGCCCATCGTAAAGAGGAACTGGGCTACGGCATCTACCCTGGCGTGCACACCTCGCTGGAGATGGAGAAGATGATAAAGGAAGGCAACATTGTCAACAGCCTAGGCGAAAAGCCCAAACGGATTGTGTTTCTGCAGTGTGTTGGGTCACGCGACGAGAAGTCGGGCAACCACTATTGCTCCAAACTCTGTTGCGTCACCGCCGTCAAGCAGGCCATCGAGGTAAAGAAACAACTGCCAGACTGTGAGGCGTATGTCTTCTATATGGACCTCCGCATGTGGGGTCAGGGATTTGAAGAGATGTATCGCACTGCCCAGCAGGAGTATGGCGTGAGCTTCGTCCGTGGAAGAATATCTGAGGCAGGCGGCACCTTCGACGGACGCGTGCAAATCAAGGCGGAAGATACCTTATTGGGCCGTCCCCTGAAGATGACGAGCGACCTACTGGTGTTGATGGTTGGCATGGAGGCCTCGAAAGGCACTCGCGAACTGGCAACACAATGTCGCATTTGTGGCGAATACGGCTTTGCCCAATCAAAAGACCCTCACCTGCACGACTGCCAAAGCGAGGCACCCGGACTCTTTGTCGCCGGAGCCTGCAAACGGCCCATGACGCTCACCGACTCCGTCAACGACGGACGGTCGGCGGCATACGAAATTCTTACATCGCTTTGACCTTGCGTGCCAATCGGGCACACAATCCGGGGAAGAACCGCTTGATGTACGCCATCAGCAGTTCTTTCTTCCCTACAAGTACCTCGCGCCGTTTCTTATAGACGGCGCGAACTATTTTGTCTGCCGCCTGCTGTGGTGTTACGCCGCCAGCCTGTCCGGCATCCATCTTGCCATGCTGCCTGCCATCTTTCTCCAACGCGTGTACCGAGATGTTGGTCTGCACACGTCCGGGACAGACAATCGTTACGCAGATGTTATCTTTATAGTTCTCGGCCTGTATGGTCTCGAAGAAACCATACAAAGCATGCTTGGCAGACGAGTAGGCACAGCGCATCGGGAACCCGAAACAGCCTGCAATGCTGGTCGTCACTACCAGTTGTCCCCCACCCTGCCCTATCATCTTGGGCAGGATATTTTTGGTCAGTAGCACTGGTGCGTAGAAGTCGATGTCCATCACCTTACGAAACACATGCATTTCCGTCTCCACCACAGTACCACGCTGGCTGATGCCGGCATTGTTGTAGAAGATGTCGATGCGACCAAACATGTTCCACGCCTTTTCAGCAAGGCCGTCCAACTGGTCCAGTTGCGAAATGTCGAAAGGCAGAGCCTTTGCATCGGGTGCGCCCAACTCTTTGCAACGCTTCGCCACCTGCGCAAGCAGGTCGCCCTCCAAAGCGGTCAGTAGCAGCGTCGCGCCCTCCTGTGCAAAACGGTAGGCGGTAGCCTCGCCGATACCCGACGAGGCTCCCGTAATCCAAACTATCTTATTTTCAAAAAGCATGGTGTCATGATTGTTTGATTGTCTGATTGCTTGATTGTTTGAAAGTTGAAAATTAATACGTTGATATATATTGCCTAATCACTAACGTTGATATGTTGGGCGGCAGCCAACTTTCAATTTTCAACTTTCAACTTTCAAACAATCAAGCTATCCTAATACTTCTTTCTTAAACCATTGCGAACGCTCGCAGCCTTCGCCAGTGTTGAGCAGCACCTTGTCGCCATTGCGGATAGTGCCTTTCCTCAGTGCCTCGAAGAAGCCCGCATAGCACACCATCGATGCCGGTCCCATCAGCACACCCTGCTCCTGTAGCATTCTGCGTCCATACTCAGGCAGCTCAGCCTCCTTGACGCGGATGAATGTGCCATCGGTGCGTTTCACCAACGGTGCCACCAATGGGTAGTTTCCCGGATTGGCAGCCGTGAGGATGCCTATTCGCGTGTGCATGTTCTTCTTGGCCTCGTATTGCTGTTCCCATCCTTCGGGGAAGCCTGCAGCCGTTGCTTTCTCCCACGCCGTGACCATGGGGTCGCATTCGTCCTGCTGCACCAACACCATGCGGGGCAGCGTGTAATTCTTTTCGGAACACATGGCAAGCAAGTCGCGGAATCCCTTCTCAAATGCCAACGGGCTGGTGCCGCCGGCCACTGCCTGCATATATACCGTAGGCATACAACCCATCTGACGCAGGCACTCAAACACCAACGTGCGCTTCGACTCGATGCGCAGTGGGTCAGTATTACCACCACTGATCAACACCTTATGCTCTTTATGGAATGCCGCCGCCTCGGCCTTGGCATCGCCGTAGCCGCCTTTGGACAGCACCACCTTCTGACCCACCCGTTTGATGGCTTCGGTCGAGTCGTCATCCATGAACGAAGGGGCAAACTGTGTGAAATGGACACCCGCCTTGGCCAGATAGGTGGCGAAGGCTGTGCCTGCGTTGCCTGTCGAAGCCAGACAGTAATCCTTCACACCCTGCTCCTTCAGCACCGAGGCTGCAAGTGCCGCGCTGATGTCCTTGAACGTGCCACTGCCCTGGTTCTGGTCGTTGCGGCACACATACACCTCGCAGTTCACGCCAGCCTCACGGGCGGCCTTCTCCAAGTGTGCCCAACGCTCGATGGCCACCATACCCTCGCCAAAGCTCACAATGTTCTCGCGCTTCTCGATAGGCAGAAAGTCGAAATAAAGGTCTTGGAAACTGTCTGTCTCCTTTGCTTGCGGAGGGAACGACGGCAGGTCGAAATACTCCACCTCGGCGTAGGTAGAACCACAGGCGCATTGCTGGTCCTGCTGAAACCATGTGGCAAAGTCGCCAACGACCTTGCCACATTTCTTACATCTTATTTGATACTTCATTTCTTAATTCTCATTACCGGCATCGGCTTGTTGTACTCGCCGGCATCCAGTTTCTTTTTCACCTCCTTGAACACCTCGATGGTGCGGTTGGCCATCTCCATGGTATGCACGGCGGTGGGGATGATACGGAGCATAATCTGACCCTTCGGCACCACGGGGTACACCACAATGGAGCAGAAGATGCCGTAGTTCTCGCGCAGGTCGACCACCACATTGGTGCCCTGGTTCACGTCGCCGGGGAAGAACACCGGCGTGATGGGCGACTCGGTGACACCCGTGTTGAAGCCCTCAGCCTGCAACGAGTGCTGCAGATGGTTGGCCACCTCCCACAGCTTCTCGCGGTATTCGGGATGCTGGTTGATAATTTCCAGACGACGTTTCACACCATATACGATGGGCATGGGCAGGCTCTTGGCATAAATCTGGCTGCGCATGTTCATGCGGAGGTAAGTGATGATGTCGGGGTCGTTGCAACCGATAAAGCCGCCGATGATAGCCATCGTCTTAGCAAAGGCGCAGAAATAGAGGTCTATCTCGTCCTCGCAGTGGAAGTGGGTGTGCGTGCCACGACCTTCGGGTCCCATCACGCCCATGCCGTGAGCGTCGTCGATGAGCAGACGGAAGTTAAACTCCTTCTTCAACGCGGCAATCTTATCCAGCGCACCCAAGTCGCCTTCCATGCCGTATACTCCCTCGGTGGCCACCAGTATGCCGCCACCCTGCTTCTCGGCCAGCGCGGTGGCCTGCTTCAGCTGCTTGCGCAGGCTCTCGATGTCGTTGTGCTGGTATTTGAAACGCTTGGCACCCGTCACACGGAAGCCATCAATCAGACAGGCGTGTGCCTCGCTGTCGTACACAATCACGTCGCGCAGCGTCACAACCGTGTCCAAGATGCTTATCTGGCCCTGATAGCCGAAGTTGAGCAGATAGCCGTACTTCTTGTGCGTATACTCGCACAGCATCGCCTCCACCTCCTCATGCAGCGAGGTGTTGCCACTCATCATGCGGGCACCCATCGGGTATGCCAGACCCCAGCGGCGTGCACCCTCCTCGTCGGCAGCACGCACCTCGGGATTGTTGGCCAAGCCCAGATAGTTGTTCAAGCTCCAGTTCAGCACCTTCTTGCCGTTGAACACCATCTCGGGTCCCAGTTCGCCTTCCAGCTTCGGGAAATAGAAATAACCGTCGGCATACTTCTGATACTGGCCCAACGGACCGCCAGTAGACTCTTTAATACGTTCAAATATATCTTTCATTCCATTGAAAATTAATTATTCAAAAATAAATCTTTGCAGTCGGCAAACATATTTTACCGACTGCAAAGATACGAAAAAAATCTCTTTTATTAAAATTTATTCAATTAAATATACATATTTTGACATTTCAACTGAGTTGAAAATTAAAAATTGAAAGTTGAAAATTTGAATGTGTTAACGTGTTAATGTGTTAGTCCTTGGTGCATCAAAAGATTTACGAATTAACGAATTCCCGAATGTGTTAATCCGTTAGTCTTAGTTCGACA
>CAMZFW010000072.1 GCA_947306225.1 uncultured Bacteroidales bacterium | reverse complement strand
GGGTTCTATTTATTCACTTTTTGGTCATCCAAACAGGCAGAACCCATTAATCTGCCGGACAACCGTTAGTTTCTTCGCAACCGTCGTTTTCTCGCCTCGACATAGTGCAAACACTGCGTGATTTGCCCTCTGTGCTCGGATTCGGTTTACGGGTGCAAAGATACAACTTTTTTTTGATTTCTTGTATTTTAGGATTTTTTACTCCCCTAGCAGGAGCCATAATGTCGAGGGTGAAAACGCCTGTTTCGACTAAGAAATGATTTTGGTCTGTGTTGGGTTCTGTCGTTTTGTCACCTTCGGTGCCGTTCCCATTTGACAAGAATCGTTTTGACATGTTTTTTATTAAGGGCGATAATATGTTGGTAGTTTGTTTGTTGCATACTTTTCCTATGTTTTTGGAACTGCCGCAAAAGTACGCATTTCTTTTTTCGCCTTTACCGCATCTTACCGCATTTTACCGCATTCTACCGAAACTTACCGCATCTTACCGCTTTTTACCGAAACTTACCGCATTCTACCGATTGGGGGGTCGTTTGCCGTCGCCTGGACGGCAAACGAACGGCAAACGATCGGTTAACGAACGGATAAGTGAGGGAGAGAAAATGACGAAGGGGTGGTTGTCAGGCAGGGTCAGAGGGTGAGGGTGGAGTGGGTGGGAGTGACGGCGAGGGTGGCGGGGTGGCCGAGGATGAGGGCGTGGTTGTCGGTGCCGTTGTGGCCGGCAGGGAAGTTGAAGCAGACGGGGTAGGAGTATGCTGACACGGCATGACGGATGATTTGCTCGGCGGTGGAGCCGAAGGGAATGGTGTTGTCGTGCATGTCGCTCATCTGTCCGACGAGGAGGCCCGCCAGTCGTGCGAGACGGCCGCAGCGTTTGAGGTTCATCATCATGCGGTCGATGTGGTAGAGGTATTCGTCGAGGTCTTCGATGAAGAGTATCTTGCCGTCGGTGTCGAGGTCGGAGGGTGAGCCGCAGAGGCTGTAGAGGATGGAGAGGTTGCCGCCGACGAGCTGCCCGTGGGCGGTTCCGGTGCGGTCGAGGGGATGGGGTGGGAGTGTGTATGAGAACTTTTCGCCGAAAAGGGCGCGGCGGAGGGTGTCGATGGCGGGGTAGGGGGTGCTGAGGGCGTCGGGGGGTATGTTGAGGGGCATGGTGGCATGGAGGGTCTCGATGCCGAGATGGTGGTGGATGTGGCTGTGGAGGACGGTGATGTCGCTGTAGCCGACAATCCATTTGGGGTGCTGGCAGAAGCGGGTGAAGTCGAGACGGTCGATGATGCGGACGGTGCCGTAGCCGCCACGGGCGCAGAAGATGGCACGTACAACGGGGTCGTCCAATTGTTGTTGGAGGGTGAGGGCGCGGGTGGGGTCGTCGCCGGCAAATTGGTTGTCGGCATCGAAAAGGTGGTCGGGCAGCACCACGTCGAGCTGCCACGCACGGAACAGGTCGACGGCGGCATTGATTTCGGCCGGGGCGATTTTGCGTGCCGGAGCGACGATGGCGACGCGGTCGCCGGGTTTTAGGTAGGGTGGACGTATCATGCCTAGAATAACGGTGTTAGGCGTGGTTTATTGCATGGAAAACATGTTATTTTCTGCATTTTAACATTTAATTCAAAAGAATTGTGTATATTTGCATCCTCAATTCACCAATAATAAACGTTAAAATCAATAGTTATGACACTGCGAGAAATAGTAACGAAACTCAATGCCACGGTGTATCTGGGCGAGGAGCGTCTGGATGAGGAGGTGACGCATGCATTTGCCTCGGATTTGATGAGCGATGTGCTGACATTGAAGGAGACACCGATGCTGATTACGGGATTGTGCAATGTGCAGACGATACGCACTTGCGATATGGCGACGCTGGACATTGTGGTGTTTGTGCGCAACAAGAAGCCGACGGACGACATGATAGAGCTGGCGGAGGACAACGACATGGTGCTGGTGGGTACCAGCTATTCGATGTTCAAGACCTGCGGGTTGCTATTCGACGCTGGCGTGGAACCGCTATATTGAAATTGAAAATTAAGAATTAAGAATTAAGATTTTGGGCGGTGGCCGATTTTAGTTTTTAATTTTTAATTTGAAGCGTCAGCCAATTTTATTTTTTAATTTTTAATTCAAAAACATGCATCAAGAGTATACAGTAGTAGAAGGCGATTTTGTGAATGCCGGCACGGCGTCGAGCTCAGTGAAGAAGACGCTGAAGCAGCTGGGTGTGAATCCCCAGATTATCAAACGTGTGGTGGTGGCCTTGTATGAGGCGGAGGTGAACGCCATAGCCCATGCCTACGGTGGCAAGGTGCTGGTGGACATCGAGGCGGATAAAATCAACATGGTGGTGGCGGACAAGGGACCCGGCATACCCGACATTGCGCAGGCAATGCAGGAAGGCTATTCGACGGCACGCCCCGAGGTGCGCGACATGGGCTTCGGCGCTGGCATGGGCCTGCCCAATATGCAGAAGAATGTCGACAAGCTGAACGTCACCTCAGAAGTGGGAGTTGGTACCACAGTAGAAATGGAAGTCATGTTTAATTGAAAATTGAGAATTGAAAATTGAGAATTATGGCTGGCGCAGTTCAGGACAAGAGCAGAGACTTCGCAATACGAATAGTCAAGTGCTACAAATATCTCACAGAACAACAAAAAGAGTGGATTCTTTCCAAACAGTTGTTGCGATGTGGGACAAGTATTGGTGCCAATACGAGAGAAAGCCGTAACGCTCAATCAAGACTTGATTTTCTGAATAAACTGAATGTGGCATTAAAAGAAGCTGATGAAACTGAATATTGGCTTGATATTCTACATGTCACAGGCTTTATTGATGATGTGATGTATGAATCATTGGAGAAGGATTGCACAGAGTTAATAGCCCTTTTGGTCAGTATAATAAAAACACTAAAGGAATCGTAAAAATTTTCAATTTTCAATTTTCAATTTACTATGTTTTATCACGCTCTGGAAATAGACGAAGGTGGCTGCATAGGCTGCTCGCGGTGCATGAAGATATGCCCGACAGAGGCCATCAGAATACGTAACGGCAAAGCCTCCATCATGGAGGACCGCTGCATCGACTGTGGCAAATGCCACGCCGCCTGCCCAGTGGAAGCCATCTATATCAAACAGGATGACTTTAAGAAGGTACATGAGTTTCCACATTCGGTGGCGTTGCTGCCGGCAGTGTTTCTAGGGCAGTTTCCGGACGAGATACGGGTGTCGCGCATCTATGCCGCCTTGAAGGACCTGGGGTTCAAGCATGTGTTCGAGGTGGAGTCGGCGGCAGACATCTATAAGGAAGTGAAGCATAAGTATGCCCGTGAGCATGAAGACGACGAGCCACTGATTTCCAGCTTCTGCCCCGCCATCGTGAGGCTGATACAGATTAAGTACCCATCGCTGGTGAGCAACATCATACCCGCCAAGGCTCCGCTTGACATTTCGGCAATGTACGTCATCAAGCTGCTCACCGAGCAACGGCAGGTGCCACGCGAGGAAATAGGCATTTTCTATGTAACCCCCTGTGCCGCCAAGATTGCGGCAGTGAAGGCCCCGGTGGGTGAGAAGCGGTCGCTGATTGACGGCGTTATCAACATGGATGCGTTGTTTAACAAGGTGTACCGTAAGATTAAGGAGCAGGGCAAGGGGTATGAGTATAAGGCGTTGCAGACACCCCAATTGTCGGCGGATGCCATATTGTCAACGCTGACCAATGGCGAACGGCGTATCTGTCTAGCAAAACGTTCGTATGCCATCGACGGAATAGAGAACGTGATGGACTTTCTGGACAAGTTGGAGAATGACGAGGTGGAAGGCGTGGAGTTCCTAGAGTTGAGGGCGTGCGACCAGAGCTGCGCAGGCGCGTTGCTGTCGAGTGAGAACCGTTTCCTATGCGGCGAGCGGATGTATGCCCGTGCCCGCAAGGCAGCGGAGAGAGAGCGCAACGGCGAGGTGGCGCGAGCGAGAGAGATGGAGGCGTATAAGGACTATCTGGAGGAGAACGCATACGTAGAGCCGGTGCAGGCGCGCTCGATGCTGACGTTGGACAAGGACTTGTCGAAGGCATACAAGAAGTTGGAGAAAATCAACAAGTTGAAACAGTATCTGCCACAGGTGGACTGCGGCATGTGTGGAGCACCTACCTGTGAGGCGTTTGCCACCGACGTGGTATGCAAGCAGATAGGGCTGACGCGCTGTGTGTTCTATCAGCGCCATCTGGAGCGGCTTAACGATATCACGCGGCAGGAATGTATCGCCGCGATGAACTCGGTTTGGGGCAACGACCCCATCGGCGACGCAGACCCACCTGAGGTGATGTGAACATGGTCTAAACTGTTAACTAGTGCCCATTATGAGAAAGATAGTTCTTTTTAGTTTTTGCCTGTTAGTCTTTGGCTTTCTCAGGGCACAGCCGACGACCATCCACGGCTATGAATTCTCTACGGGGGTGGACTCCACACTATGGGCCGACATGACAGTGTCGACACCGTGGGGAACGGTAGGAGGCGAGGGGTGGACACCGCTGCCATTCACTTTTTCGGTATGGAATAGAAACTATAATAGGCTAGTGTTTTACCCCGATGGGACGATACTTTTCTACTATCAGTTGAGGAGCACGCCCTCGCTCTATTTCCCTGACAGCATTAACAAGATAGAACCTGTGACGGCTGGTGTGTTTGGCTACAGCATGGAGGGGAGGCACGCAGTCACGATGTTGTCGACCGACATTAATGTCGATTCGATAGGGCATAGGACCATAGTATTTCAAATGACGTGCGATTCGGCGAGTGCCAGCCCCCGTTGTTGGCAGATGAGGCTGAGCGAAGAAGATAATTCCATAACGTTGGTATATGGCACAGCGGGTGGCGGCGTTACGCCAGCCCGCATTGGGCTGATGTTGGATACAGGTCATGTGGTGATGGTAGACCCTTCCAGCCACACGGCTTCGGCCACAGGAACAGCCTCTACTGCTTGGCCAGGGAGGTATCGCTATTACCGTTTTGCACCGACTACGGCTTTGTGTCCTACGCCGGCAGGACTGCACGTGGAATCGATAACACCGGACGGTACAGAGTTGAGAATGTCGTGGTATCCTAGTGTGTTCTATTCGTCGTACAGGGTGGAGTATGGCGAGCCGGGATTTGTCGAAGGGGAGGGCACTACGGTGACGGTGCCAGACACCACGGTGTTGATACAGAACCTCACGCCTGAGGATGATGTTGAGGTCAGGGTGTATGCCAATTGCCCCGACCCGACTTCGGGACCCACCTCTGAAGGTTGCAGCGGCTATATCTCGATGGTGGTGCACATGGAGCGGGTGACGCCGAGTTATATCTATGGACATACATTCACTACGGGGATAAACTCGGAGCTGTGGTACGATATGGATCTCGCACCGGGATGGAGTGGTGAATTTTATAGCTATCCTTTCCCCGTGTTCTTTTACGACAGGAATTATTATCGGCAATATGACTGTCTAGAAGGTCCCTTGCTGCTGAACGCCAAAAACCCCTATAGCTTCTACCTTTCGTTTCCTAGCCTAGATTATTACGCCTCGACATACAACGCTGGGGACATTTCGGGCATATTTGGCCATGTTACAGTATCGAGAAGTCGTGTGCCGCTGAAGGTGAGGTGTTTCAATGCCGACTCGATAGGGCACAGGGTGTTTGTGATGCAGCAGAGTTATCAGGCGACGCGCTATTTGGCGAACAATTGGCAGGTGCAGATGCGTGAGGAAGACCACTCCGTGACATTGGTGTATGGCTTGCCTCAGTTTCGCAACGACAACGCTATACATATCGGACTGCTGTTCGACACAAACCAGGTTATCGAAATCAATCAGGACAGCCACACCGCTGCGCCTCCCAATGGGGCGTGGAGCAGTAATGCCTGGCCGGGACAATACCGCTACTACCGTTTTGTGCCTGACGACACGTTGTGTCCCAATCCTGTGCTTAGCGTAAGGGGAGAGCGGCTGAGCAGCCACCTTGTGCGGTTGGTATGGGAGTCGTGTCCCTTTCACTCCCAGTTTCTGGTGGAATATGGTCTCCCGGGCTTTGCGGAGGGTGGCGGCACACAGGTGACTACAAACGATACCTCGCTTCTCCTTGATGGACTGCTGCCCGGCGTGGAATACGAAGCTAGGGTGACGGCTCTCTGTCCCTACGGCAACACGGGCTATGCGAGTCTGGTGTTTCGCACCCCCACCAACGACCCTCCGGGCAACCAGCTGTTTTTTGCTCACATCTATGCCGACAGTGTGCAATGTTATACCGGCTCGTATAGTACACCTATTACAGTTAACTCGCCAACCAACCGGGTTGACTTCGGCAGTAGGTCTATCATGTCGAGACATGCTGTGCACAGGGATGCTTCGGAAAGCGACAGTTATTATCATTATTATAACGATGTCCCGAGTGTTCTGCCAGCGGGGTTCAACTCCTCAGTGCGGTTGGGCGATTGGCGAAGTAAAGGCGACAAGGAATCGATTACCTACACTTTGGCTGTGGATACGAATCGGTACGACTTGCTTATCTTGCATTTTACTTTGGCGGAATACAGGGGTGGCAACCTGCCTGACATTTTTCCAAGATTCACATTAGATATTGCCGACAGCCTCGGCAACAGTCTTGGCAGCTGCTATCCCCACGATTTCGTCAATGGCAGCTTTGCAGGATGGATAGGAGAAGGAGTCTATAATCAAACAGACCGTTGGCGCGATTGGGACTCGGTGGGCATCGACCTCTCCCCCTATCATGGGCGGACAATAAAGGTCACACTGTCACATGCCGATTATTATCACTACGGCAATGCCTATTTCACTCTAGAGACTGGCAACAAGCGCATTCATGCCGAAAGCTGTGGCGACGCTGCAGTAGGCACCTTCCGCGCCCCTAAGGGCTTCAACTACCGTTGGTATTCCATGTCCGACACCACCACTACGCTCTCTACTACTAGCACCCTCCGTGTCACCGTGCCGGGCGACTACGGCTGCCATCTCACCAGCCGTTTCTGCAACGGCGACAGCGGCTTCTACCTCAGGGCTTACGCCGGAGGGCGGTATCCCGTAGCCTCCTTCACCATGCAGCCGCTCAACTCATGCGGCTCGCTCATGCGTTTCTCGAACCAGAGTGTCGTCGCCCGCGATTCGAACCACACCCAGCTGACATCCTTCCCATGTGATACTTACCTCTGGGATTTCGGAGATGGCACCATCTCCACTTACGTCAATCCCGTACACTCCTTCCTTGAGGGCACCCATACTGTCACCCTCTACGCTATGCTTGCCAATGGCGACTGTGTCGATTCTGTCAGTCAGACCTTTACCGTCACCCTTCAGCACGATACTATATACGACACTATCTGCCAAGACGGGAGCTATCAATTCTTCGACCAGACCCTCACCGAGGCAGGCGAATACTCGCACCTCGGCGAATGCTTACAAACCATGCTCTACCTCAATGTTAGTCCCGTGTACCATACGCAGGTGTTCGACACCTTTGCCGTGGGCGACTACTACCTTTTCGAAGGTGTCCGCTTCTGGTACCCCGGAGTCTACTCAAGGCAGTATACAACCGTCCATGGCTGCGACAGCACCATAACCCTGCATCTCAGCGGCATCGACACCCGCGACACCACTGTCTGTTCCACCTCGCTTCCTTTGGAGTGGGACGGCGTGACCTTTGTTGAGGCAGGCATCGACATGCTGCACCACCGTTTTGCCGAAGGGGTCGACAATATTGTGGTGTATAATCTTCAAGTGTTGAATCCCCCAGAACTGGACATTGTTACCGAAGTTTCTTGTCACGAGCAGGGCGGCTACCTGCTGTCGCTGCCCGACACCTTCTGCTACCAGTGGGCATCCTCGCCTGCCGACCCCCTGCTGCCACCTACTCAATTCCCAGTCTTCTTGTCGCCAACCGATACCACCGCCTACTACCTTACTGTCGACCGTTGCGACACCATTCCCTGCCCTTTGCGCGACACCTTGTTGCTCACCCCTGTGGCAGCAGTTGATGCGTGGCTAGAAGTGTCCCCCATACAGTTGGACGAAGACCACCTCGACTTCACCGCCACCGACCTCACCGTCCAACCCCATCAAAGGCAGTGGTACTTCAACTCCTTCCCGCTCCTTTCGACGGACAGTGCGGTCGAATACCATGCTTCAGTGTCGGACGATAGTGTGCTCGTCGTGCTGGTGACGAATACTGATGTGTGTACCGACACTGCCACCTACATGGTGCATGTCAGCATTCAGAGCCTCTGGTTCCCCAATGTTTTCACCCCTCGTGGGACGGAAAACAATCTATTCCGAGGTTATGGCAGGCAGGTGCGGGACTACGACTTGAAAGTCTACAGTCGTTGGGCTAACTGCATATTCCATACTAACGATATCAACGAGGGATGGGACGGCACTTTCCACGGCAAGGAATGCCCTGTGGGCGCATACCTCTATATCTGCCACTATACCTCCCTCGAAGGCGAATCGCGAATTGCTCGTGGCACGGTGATGCTTCTAAATTGAGATTCGGGAGGAATGTTTGATTGTTTGATAGTCTGATTGCTTGATTGTTTTACTCAAGCGTTAGCACATTCAAGCATTTTATTTCGATTTGCAATTTTTACCTTTCAATTTATTGAGTTTTCTTTGTAATTCAAAAAAAAGTTGTATCTTTGCATGTTCAAAACTAGGCTTAATATGCCAGTTTTGAACGTGTAAATGCTTTTATTTTGAGAATAATATAAATTTATAAATGAAAAAGATAGTCCTAACTTTAGCCCTGGTCGTCTTTGCTTTTGCGGCCAATGCCCAGCTTGTCATCAGTGCCAATATTGGCGGTAGCATGACTTCCGGAACCGTCAATACCTATCGTCACATCACCATTGTGCTCGACTCCACTTCCAATGTGGATTTGCCTATGGAGAAGGTCACAAATTTCACCGGCGGCCTCAAGGTCGGATACAAATTTGGCAAGGCTCAGGCGGGTATCGCGGGTAGCTACAATATGTACACCATCGAAAACCAGAAGCTCGACCCAACTATCATTCCCATTGTGGGTACGTACGAGGGTGTTAATTATGGCATTCCTTCTGTGCTTACTACGGGTGGAATGGAAACTAAAGGTTCTTCGTTTACGGTGGCTCCCTATTTCCGCTACGATCTCATCAAGGCAGGCGATGTTTCCATCTTTGCTGAACTGGATTTGTTCTTTTCCCGCTCCAACAACCCCACAATCCATGCTTGGGAGTCGAATGTGAACATGGGCGTGAATTGGTCGTTGGATCTTGATTCCACGTTCTCTCGTCCGATGGTGACAACCAGTTTGGGTGTGAGCGTGGTGCCGGGCTTGAGCTGGCAGTTGACCAACAATTGCGGAATCGACCTATATATGGACTTCCTGTCACTTGCATACAGTAAGACCACTACTGTCCGCATGGACAATGCCTACAATTTTAGAATGTCTGCGGTTGGAACCGTCATGCAGCTGCAAACCGATGTGGTTACAACTATCACCACCATTGAGGATAACCAGTTAGGCGGTGGCCTGACGGGTACCCCGCTGCTCACAGAGTTGGGTAGAAACAACTGGGTGCGTGTCGGCTTTAACTTCACCTTCTAAGCGTATAGTGTTATGAAAAAGTTATTCCTTACCCTAGGTCTGATAGCACTTGCCGCCACTGCCAATGCGCAGTTTGTGGTTAGCGCGCAGCTGGGCGGCTCATACGCCTTCGGCTCCACCACACCAGATGCTACCTATACGGGTGCCAGTCGCCTCACAGGTAATGATACCGTATACGCTGTGCCTACTGACACCCTCACACACGACAATCCGCTTTATCTCAGTCTCGGATTAAAATTTGGCTACCAAATTGGACGTCTTCAAATGGGCCTTGTTGCCAGTTTTGCATGGTCGCACTTGCGGAGCGACATGGCAGCCAGCCAGTTCAACCTCAACCACATCTTGCCCGACCATCTGAACCCGATGACGCCGGGAGGTGTTATTTACTCCGCTCCATATGTGGATTATGAGGGGTGGTATAAGCAACGGCGCTCGCAGTTCACTATAGCCCCCTATCTGCGGTACGAGTTGATACAACTGGGTGATGTGGCTTTCTTCTTGGAGTTGAACGCTTACTATAGTCGCGTGTTCCAGCCGGTGAGACACGACTATGCCGATTGGTACCGCTTTGAGATGCACAACACCGTCGACACCACATACCACATTCTTGACTCCGCCAGTTCGCTAGGTGCCAAAATCACGCCAGGTCTCAGTTGGCAGCTGTCGCCCCATTGCTATGTTGACCTTTATCTCGACGTGTTGGCATTCACTTTTGACCGTACCACCCATATCAATACCGATGTGCGTGACGAGTATATATTCACATCGGGTACTCCGACTCTCGCCAGCCGTACTACCACCACCATTACCACCACCACTACCAATATCGGCTATGGTGTCAATGGGTCCAGTCTGCTCAGTCCTACGGGTCGCAACTGGGTGCGTGTAGGCTTCAACTACACCTTCTAGGTTGAACAATAAAGTAAAGAACTAAAAACTAAAAAGTGATGTCGAATAGAGCATACTTTTTAGTTTTTAGTTTTTTTCTTTTAGTGTCGATACCGGTCATGGGGCAGCGGCCGGTGGTCGGCAACCTCGGTGAGTGGGTGCCCGACAGTGTCCAGCTACAAGGCTCCATGCAGGGGCTCGCGGTTCATGGTCACTATGCGGTGGCGTTGCGCCACGGTGGGCAGTGTCTGGTGCTTGACTTCCGAAAACAATCGTGTGCCGCAGTCTATCCTCTGGCAAACAACACCTCCCATTGCAAC
This sequence comes from uncultured Bacteroidales bacterium, assembly GCA_947306225.1. GTDB lineage: Bacteria > Bacteroidota > Bacteroidia > Bacteroidales > P3 > Colimorpha. Next base: position 1,777 of record CAMZFW010000072.1, on the reverse strand, counting down.
AACGCCTCGTTTGGCTCTGGTCGATACGATAAGGATGACACATTCCCTTTGCTTTATGTCTCAGGATGCTATGGCGACAAGGCATGTTATGTGACTCGTCTGTTGCCCGACAGCACAGCCCTCGTTCAGCGCATCTTCTACGACAGCGACTGTTTCCCCATAGCGCAGGATTGGTGTGTCGATGCTGATAACGGCTATCTCTATGCCTTTGGTGGCAGGCGGGGTGGAACAATGTACCTCAAGAAGTTTCATCTGCCACCCATTGGCGCAGACGATGTCCATCTTACAGACAGCGATGTGCTGCAGACCATCCCCATCACCTGCGTCGCAGTGGCGCAAGGGAGTAAAATCAAGGACGGCTACGCCTATCTACCCGATGGCGACAGCCCAGGCAACTATTGGCTCCACATCGTCGACCTCGCCACCGGTCGTGAAGTACGCACCATCGACCTCAACCCCATCGGTCTCGAACCTGAGGGTGTCGATGTGCGTGGACGTTGGATATATGTCAGTTTCAACACTCCCAATTCCAAAGAGAATAAAATATACCGATACCCGCACCCGGATTTAAAGTAAAAAGTAAAAACTAAAAACTAAAAAGTAAGGCGGCAGCCAACTTTCAATTTTCAATTCATTATGTCAAACCAAGTTATCGAAACCATTATGAAGCGGCGCAGTTGCCGCACCTTTGACCCCAACCGTATGCCCACCGACGACCTTCTCCGCCAAGTAGCCGAAGCTGGTACCTGGTCTCCCACCAGCATGGGACAGCAAAATCCCATCATTGTAGTTGTCACCGACCGCCAGCTGCGCGACAAGATTTCAGAGATGAATGCCCGCATCATGGGTACTAATAGTGACCCGTTCTATGGAGCACCTTGTATGATTATTGTATTGGTTAAGAAGTCGGTGAACGCCCTTTTCGACGGGCCCATCGTCATGCAGACCATGATGCTGGCAGCCGAGTCGTTAGGACTCAACAGCTGCTGGATACACCGTGCCAAGGAGGAGTTCGAAAGCGAGGAGGGCAAGCAGATACTGCGCGACCTTGGCATCGAGGGCGACTATATCGGCATCGGCCATCTCGCCCTTGGCTACACCAACCAGCTTATCCCCGAGCCTAAGCCCCGCAAAGCAGACTACATCTATTGGGCAAAATAGCCAGCCTCCATGTTCGACGAGATACAGAAAGACATCCAGATCCGTAGGATAATCCTAAGAGTGCTCTCCCATCTTGGATGGAGAAGTCTGTGCGACGAGCCGATAAAGGGCTACAATAAGTCCACCACCTTCAATGGCCGTGGTGGGGCTTGGTTTATGATTGGCATCTGCCTGCTATGTATTGGTGTCTTTGTCTATGGCCTTATAAATGACGCCATAGATTGCGATGGTATGCTCTGGCTCTGGGTATTTCTCGGTTTTGTGTATCTTTACGTGTTGTTGCTGTTGCGCTACAGCATCCTGATGCTTCGTGCCGAAATACGTGTCGGACCGAAGGGTTTGGTGCTTGTTGGAGCGGAAGAGGTCCCCGACCGCACCACATGGATTCATCTGCTGAAAAGAGAATTACTTCTGATAAAGCTTCTTCCAACGGCAGTGGAGGCTCCGTGGGATAATATTCTTTGCATAAGGTTAGAAGGCTCTTTTAGGGAGATGGAAGTCGAGACGTCGGATACCAAACACTATCGGATGAACATCTCCTACTTCGACATGAAGCTGCCGAGGGAAATCAGCAAGTATTTCAAGGTTATTGATTAGAGGCTAGAAGATGGCCGCG
>CAMZFW010000071.1 GCA_947306225.1 uncultured Bacteroidales bacterium | reverse complement strand
CCGTAGCGTATCTGACAACGGTTGTATAGGTCGTCGAAATACTCCACCGTCTCCTCGGTCGACACCACGCGCAGCAACTGGAAGAGGTTCTCAATTTCCTCGGGCTTTTGTTGGTTCATCTGCGTGGGGCCGCTGTCGCTCTTCGCCTTCATAATCTTCTTGCGCACCACAGAGGGCTCGTCGGTGAGGAAGATGGTGCTCGCTTCGCCCTCGCTCTTGCCCATCTTGCCCGCACCGTTGAGGGCAGGTATCTTCACCAGTCCGGTAGCGGAGCCTATGGCCTGCGGCAGGGGGAACACCTCGGCATGATACATATTGTTGAACCGCCCAGCGAAGGTGCGTGTCATCTCCAAGTGCTGCTCCTGGTCTTTGCCTACGGGCACACGGGTGGCCTTGTGGATGAGGATGTCGGCAGCCATAAGGGTGGGGTAGGTCAGCAGCCCCGCGTTCACATTGTTGGGGTTCTGGCGCACCTTGTCCTTGAAACTGGTGACGCGCTCCAGCTCGCCCAAATAGGCGTTCATATTGAAGAAGAGGTACAGCTCTATGGTCTCAGGCAGGTCGCTCTGCAGGTAGATAGTCGCCTTTTCGGGGTCGAGGCCGGCCGCCAGATAGGCCGCCATTATCTTGCTGGCATCGCCGTAAATGCTTCCTGGGGTGGGGTGGGTGGTCAGCGAGTGGTAGTCGGCAATGAAGAAATAGCAGTCGTGCTCCTCCTGCATGCGTACAAAGTTGCGCAATGCGCCAAAGTAGTTGCCTAAATGAAGGTTGCCTGTGGGACGGATGCCGCTGCACACCGTTTCGCGTTTGGTAGTTTCGTTCATATTTGAAAAATTACGTTCACATACATAGTTTGACCTAATAAAGGCTCTATTCTTTCAAAACGTGTAAAATCGTTATTTATTGTGTGGTCGCAGACCAAAAAATCGGCATTATAACAACATCTGCCCTTATTCAACGGATATTCTCTCACACTAAATTTACATTTCTACTGATTAAGGAGTCGTTATCCGATAGTTGAACCCCAATGGTTCATCCACTAAATGGATAGGTAAGGTTGTGGTCTGTTTCATCCCATTTTGGATACACCTTGCCTCCACCTTAGAAGCGAAGGCAAAGCGAAGGCAGAGCGAAGGCAGAGTGGAAGCATTGTGTGTGCCGACTGTCTATTATATTATACCTCAAAAGCCAAAAAGCAGGGTGCCACTTTTGAGAAAAAAAGTGGCACTATAACGGTACCTGATTACAATAGGTGTGAGGCCACAGTTTCCTCCCATTTCACATATTTCAAGGTAAACGCAATGACTGACAGTTATGTACCTTCTTTTTGCATGACACCACAACCGAATGTGTGGCAAAAAAACGAAATTCAACCCCCATTCTGATATAAAACCTAATGACTGTTTTGGGTTGAACGGATGCCGGATAAGAAGATGTTGGGAGGAGGGAAGATAAAAAAACAAGGCCGACTGAAAAGCCGGCCTTATCCTTTTTGTTGGTGTTCTGCTTATTCAGCAACCTCAGCGGCAACTTCTTCAGCAACGGTCTCAACAGCACCAGCGAGGGTGTCGATGGTCTCTTCAACGATCTCCTCAGCGGGGAGGGTGTCAATAACTTCCTCCTGAGCGGGGGTGTTGTTGCAAGCTGCAAAAGCGAACATGCCGGCGACGGCCATAAGGAACATTACTTTCTTCATTTTCTTTGATTTTTTAAAGTTATCTATACTAGGTTTTTAAAATGTTTACTTTGTCTCTTGATTCAGGCTATCTCTCGTCTGAAATCGGATGCAAAAGTACTACATTTTCTACGACTAAAAAGAAAAAAAATGTCAAAAAATCTTAACGTCAATACAAAATGTTAAAATTCAAAATGTTAAAAAAGTGATTTTTTTGAGAAAAAGAATCTTTTTCCCTTGAAATTCAGTCTTTTTTATTCCCATTTCTGAGAAAATTGACCTTCTTTTTAGTAGTGAATTGTGATGAAAAGATATATTGTCTCTTCACGAATCACACATTACGGTAACGGAACAAGGCCGTTGAAACCCATGAATGCCATGGCGAGGATGCCGGCGGTGACCAGTGCGATAGGAACGCCTTTCATGCCTTTAGGGGTGCCGGTGAGCTCCATTTGCTCGCGCAGGCCGGCAAAGATGACCAATGCCAGAGTGAAGCCAACGGCTATGCTGGCGGCATATACGACGCTTTCCAACAAGTTCATATTTTTCTGGACTACCAGAATGGCAACGCCTAGCACAGCGCAGTTAGTGGTGATAAGGGGTAGGAATACGCCCAGAGTCTGGTACAGGGCTGGGGCAATCTTCTTAAGCACGATTTCAACCATCTGCACCAGTCCGGCGATAACCAAGATGTAGGCAATGGTTTGGAGGTAGCCGAGGTTGAAGGGCACCAGCACATAATAATATATAAGGTAGGTCACCAGCGTGGCAAGCAGCATGACGAATAGCACTGCGCCGCCCATGCCGAGCGAACTCTTCACATCCTTTGAAACACCCAAGAAGGGGCAGATGCCTAAGAACTGTGCCAATACTACATTGTTGACAAAGATGGCACCGATAATGAGAGCAAAAATACTAATTCCCATAATATTATATAATTATTTATAGGGTTGGAGCCCTATTGTTTCAAAATGCAAAGATACAAATAATTTTGAAATTAAAAATTAAAAATAATGTTTAGTGATTAAAGTTTAAGGTTTGAGAGTGTTTGAACCGCTTGATTCTTGGCAGTTCTTAGTGCTGATATGATTTAGGAATCAGTCTTCCTCATCGGGGTCTTCTTTGGAGTCTTCTATCTGTATATAAAATAAAATTATGGAACAGAATGTGGGTAAAATATATAAATACCAGCCACTTAGTAATTCTTTCCAGCTCAATGGGCCATGGCCCAACGAAGGAAAGAAATGCAGCGAAGTCAGGATCGCCCCTATAAGTAATAGAGTAATCAGCACCGACTTAAGTAGCGAAACCTTATTTACTTTCATCTTTTTCCCCCTAGTACTTTTTCATAATACTTTGCTTTGACAGAATCTTTATCATGAAAAGAATAATTGCCGCAATAGATTTCATACAACTTCATAGCGATGTCTTTTGACTGTGATAATTCAAAATACTTCTCATAGTATGTTATCATAGTGGTAGTATAATAATCATCATCTGCATTGAATTGTAAATAGTCAAAAATAAAGCCACCGCACATCAAATATCCTCTATAATAAGAATATTTTTGAGCTAAAAAGTCCGTTATGCAAATCAATTTATCTATCTCGCTCTTGGGAAAGTTGTTTGTTGGGTAGGTGTAGAAGTAGTGGAGAAATAATAATTTGTATGCGTTGATGTTACCTCTCTTTATTTCACAATAGATTTGCTTTAACTCATTATCAGATAAATAAACTGGGCCAAAATCTTCTCTGTCCTCAAAATTGAAATGTAAAGTATCGTTCAAGGTATCTTTCGAATAGAAATAGTCGCAAAAGTCATCATGATGAGAGTTGCTATCTATAGAGGTTCCTTGAACAATACTGTTGTCGGGCATAACAGGTGTTGTACTTGTACTAGACTGACAAGAGGTCATTCCTATAATAAGGAGTAGCGGTAATATATTCATAATAATCTGAGCCTGACAATGGTTCATGAGAATTATCATCATTGAAAGATTATTGATTGCATGATTGCATGATTGTTTGAGTATTTTGACTCAAACAATCACACAATCAAGCATTCAGGCAATTACTTGAGCATTCACACAATCAAGCATTCAAGCAATTATTATTTGACCTGTAGAATCTCGCCGTGGTCGTCGACGATGGCGCGGTAGAACCAGTCGGGATAGGGGGGCTGTTGGGGGAAGCGCACTACGCCGGTGGGGGTGGTCTCGATACGGTTGTCTTTCATATACTTGATATTGCCATCGATGTAGCGTGTGAGCAGCTGCTGGTCGAGACGGTGCCAGCCGTCCATCATCTCTTGGGCGAGGCGGTGGCTGATGGAGGTGAGTTCGACGGGTGTGATATCCGAGTTCAGCTGGCTTACTTTGCTGATGAAGTATTCCTCGTATGCTTTCTGAACGGCACGGACATCTTGAATCATGGCATCATAACGCAAGTAGCAGAAGTTGCTGACACGGTTGAAGAGCCAGAAGGCAGCAGTTTCAGAATATTGGCTCATGGAGCCATTGCCTTCGCGGAAGCAGAGGGGCACGCTGTCGATGCAGCAGAACATGGGGCAGTAGCAGGTGCTGTAGGTGTCGTCGACACCGAACCAGAGGATGCCGCCTACGGGGTTAGGCAACCAGCCACGACATTGCGCTACGAAGCTGAATCCGGTCTGCTGGGTAGAGATAGCACGCTCGTGGATGTATTTCTTACCATCTACCTCGAACTCCATGGGTCGCCAACGGTAGGGGCAGTGGAAGGGGCCTGCGCCCACGTCCTGTGTCATGTCCATGGGGGTGCCTTCGAAATGGTCGCGCATCAGTTCCATTACTTCGTGGACACTGATTTTGTGGTCGGGTTTAATCCACAAGGGCAGGCGTTTGGCCTTGGGGTCGCCCATGGCGTAGGCTTCATACTGCCTCATGCCGTCGGCCACGCGGTTGAACATGGCGTAGACACGCGCGTCGCAAGCACGGAGGCCTGAGAAGGTGAGGGGATTGTAGGTGTCGGCGAATGAGAATTCGGCATCGGTGTTCTTGGGCGGGAGAGCGAAGGCAGCATAGCCGTTACGCTTGGCAAAAGTGATGACATCGTCGCTGTATACGCATTCCACTTCAGGGTTGTTGATATAGTCGAGATGTTTGCTGCTGATGGCGGGGTGCGGTGCGTTCTTCTTCCAGCGGGCAGGCTCCTGTGGGAAGGTGGTGATGCGGGCCTGGTTGGCGTGGCCGCTCACATAGCCTTCGGGAACACGGCGTGCTACCCACACGGCCCCTTTTTCACTGCCTTTGCTGGTGATTTCGAAGAGCCACACCTCGTTGGGGTCGCACAGCGAAAAACTCTCGCCGCCGTCGGCATAGCCGTAGGTGGCGACAAGGTCTGCCATCACCCGTATTGCCTCGCGGCAGTTGCGGGCGCGCTGCAGGGCTAGGTACATGAGGTTGCCGTAGTCGATGCCCTCGGCATTACCCTTTGAGAGAGGTTCGATGCCACCCCAGGTAGTCTCGCCGATGGCGAACTGGTGCTCGTTGATGAAGCCGACAACGCGATAGGTGTAGGGCACCTGCGGGATTTCAATCTGGAACTTGAGGCTGCCGTAGTTATATAGTTTCACGGTTTCGCCTGGTTGGTGGCTGCCGCCGGCATGGTAGCGCAACTGGCCGTAACGGGTGTGGCTGTCGGCGGCGTATGTAATCATGGTGCTGCCGTCGGCGGTGCTGCCTTTTGACAGAAGGAAGTTGGTGCAGGCGTGGCCGCTTGCAACTAGCAGGAATGTGAGGGTGAATGTGAATAGGTGTTTCATGGGATTGGTGGGTTTAATGGTATCTTGCTTTGGTTGTTACCAGTCTTGCACGTGGCGGGCACTGGCGAAGGGGTTGAGACGGTAGCCTAGCTGCACGAGAACGAGTGTGGGGTTAAGATTGGCATAGTCGGTGTGGGCGGTGTTGGTGTATTCGCTGATGTTGCCGTAGACATCGTAGCGCGTGGTAACGGTGCGGTCCCAGACGAGGGGTGCCTTACCCAGCATTTGGAAACTGGCACCGATGGTGAATTTTTTCTTGAGGATAAAGCCTGCGCCTAGTCGGAAGGCAAAGGTGGTGGCAGGGGTGTAGGTGCGGATGTCGATGTTGTTGTATTCGGGGTAGTCGAGTTCTTCTTGTGGCGTCCATGGTTCTTTGGTGAAGGCGAGCAGCCAGTCAGAGAAAGAACGACAGTTGATGCCCGCGAGGGCTTCGCCGTAGAGGTCGATGCCGACGGTGACGGGATAGCTGTAGCGCACGCCGAGGAGGATAGGTATGTTGCGGTAGCGTGGCAGACGCATCTCATAGTGGCTGCACTGGCTGTAGCGGCGGGTGTAGCTGAGCTCGTAGTATTCGCGTATGTCGCGGTTGGGCGTGCTTTGCATATAGTCGACGGTGAGCGTCACTTCAAGGTTGGTGTGGAAGGGCATGGCGAAACTAATGTCGAGCCCGGCATCCCAACCACGTCCGGCACCGGCTTTGAGTTGGTGGCCTTCGGCAAACATCCATTCGTTGTCGCTCATGCGCGATTCGGCATAGAGGCCCTGAGGCAGAGTGGCACCGCCATGCACTCCCACATAGAGTTGTGCGTGGAGGGCGAAGGAAACTAAAAGGTAAAAACTAAAAACTAAAAAAAGAGGTTTGTTTGATTTCATTGTGTTTATGGATTGGGAGTAGTTTATGGACATTGTGGGTGGAAGGTTTTAGTTTTTACCTTTTAGTTCATACTTTTTACAATTAAGCGGAATGTGCGTTGGCATCGGGGTTGATGCGTTTGACCATGCCTTGCAGAGCGGTGCCAGGGCCTACTTCGATAAACTCAGTGGCACCGTCGGCAATCATGTTCTGCACCGTTGCGGTCCAGCGGACGGGCGCGGTGAGCTGCTTGTTGAGGTTCTGCTTGATTTCGGCGGGGTCGGTGACAGGCAGCGCGCAGACGTTCTGGTAGCAGGGGCATACAGGAGTGTGGAACTGGGTGGCCTCGATGGCCTGGGCAAGCTCTACACGGGCAGGCTCCATAAGGGGGCTGTGGAAGGCTCCGCCCACTGCCAGCGGCAGGGCACGTCCTTTGAGTTCCTTGAGTTTCTCGCACGCTTTGGCAACACCTTCGATGGTGCCGCTGATAACTAGTTGGCCGGTGGTGTTGTAGTTGGCGGGAACGACGATTTCGCCAGCGGCGGTAATCTCAGCGCAGACATCTTCGACAGTCTTGTCGTCGAGTTTGACGATGGCAGCCATCGTGGAGGGGCGTAGCTCGCAGCATTTCTGCATGGCGTTGGCACGGGCAATAACCAGACGCAGGCCGTCCTCAAAGTCCATGGCTCCTGCGGCTACGAGGGCACTGAATTCGCCGAGGGAGTGGCCTCCCACCATGTCGGGCTGGAAGTCGCTGCCCATATAGGTGGCTAGGATGGTGCTGTGGAGGAATATGGCAGGCTGGGTGACTTTGGTTTGCTTGAGGTCGTCGGGTGTGCCGGCGAACATAAGGTCGGTGATGCGGAAGCCGATGATTTCGTTGGCGCGCTCAAACATGTCGCGGCAACGTGCATTGTTGTCGTAAAGGTCTTTACCCATTCCAACGAATTGGGCTCCCTGACCGGGGAAGATGTAGGATTTCTTCATTGTTGTTCTTGGTTGTTTATAATTGTCTTTAATTCATTGATGTCAATAAGTTTGAGTAGTACTGCCATGACTAAAGCCACGATGCCTACGACGGTCAATCGCAGCCACCAGAGACCTGTTTGGGCAGGCACTACGTTACATGCTCCTATTATTAACGCAAAAAGTGCTATTTTTAGTATGTGGCTCCATGAAGGGCGTAGGTGAAAAATTTTCATGGCCGCCCATATCTGCACGATGGCCATAAAGCATTGGGCTATGAGGCTCGCCCATGCCGACCCTACCGCTCCCCAACGGGGGATGCAGAGGAGGTTGACAGCTATGTTGATGACTAGTGTGCATAGTGCGAATATGTTGAGTTGCCGTAGACGGCCAGCCGCAGTGAGCAGGGTGCCGAAAACGTATGTCATGGAGATGGGAATGATACCGTAGACAAGTATGCGGAAGACAGCGGCAGACTCTTCGGTGTGTTCGGTGTAGAGGAGGTTCATCAGTTGGGAGTCCATGCTGCTGAGGGCTATGGCGGCAGTAACAGCGAAGACCAGCATCAGCGAGGTGACGATACGGGTGGTGGAGGTGAGCTCTGCGGTGGGTGACTTGATGAGTTTGGCATAGATGGGCAATAGCGGTACGCTGACCAGATAGGCAAACATAGTGAGGACATCGAGCAGACGGAAGGCAGATGCATAGATTCCGGCATTGTAATTACCTACTCCTATGGGTGACAGCTTCTGCAGCAAGATGGGATCGAGCCTATTGTAGGATGCCATGAGTAGCACTAGCAGGGCAAAGGGGAGGCTCTGTTTGAGTATGGCCAGCGTAAAGGGGCGTGAAAAGTGCAGTCGGCTGAAACCCGTCTTGCTAATAAGTGCAGCCAGTGCAGTCAGTGCAGTGAGAAGATAGGCAGCGGTCTGTGCGTAGACGAAACACTCAATTTTAAACGTAGGGTGGCTAGGCAGCCACAGTAGCGCACCGCAGATGGCAATCATGATGACGCGGTCGAGAATGCTGATGACACTGTCCCACTTGAACAGCAGCAGTCCCTCAAAGTTGCTGCGCAGATAGAGGATGAGCGAGTTGAGAAACTGGTTGAAAGTGAGGAATACTAGCAGGTAGAACTGTCGCGAACCATAGCCTAGCAGCAGCCCTGTGCTGAATGTCACCACCACGTAGAATGCCAGCAACAGCAATTTGATGGTGAGCAGATGTGACAGGTGCTTGTCAATGAGCTGCGGGTTTTGGGCGATGTTGCGCGTGTTGAAGTTGGTGATGCCAAGGTCAAGGAGTATATTGAAGATGTAGGCAAGGTTGAAGATGGCAAAGTAAAAACCGTATTCTTCGGCACCCACAGCATTCTGCACTCCCACCTCGATGCCCAGAAACCAGAAGGGTTTGATGAGCAGGTTGAGTAGCAGTACCCAGAATAGTCCCGATAGCAGTTTTTTTTGCATTGGCATCTATTATTTTATTTGTTAGGATTGAGAATGACAGACGTATCCGATAACTTTCAATTCTCGACTCTCCACTTTTCTTCCATATCCCAGTTTTCGCGCAGTTCCAAGGTCTTTTCAAAGAGGATGATTCGTTCAGGTTGGCGACCAACCCAATAGTCGCCAGGAGTCCACTCGCCGTTGCCGTCAGTGTCGACGATGGCACGGAAGCTATATTTACCCCCTTTGAGATTAGGGAATGTGAGTCGTCCGCTTTCGGTAACGATGCGCTGTTGCAGTTTGTCTCCCTTCTCGTTGGTCAGTTGTATCAGCAGTCGCACTGCGCTAGCAGTACTGTCGGATGGTTGGCTGGTTTCTACGTCAAGTAATATGTTGCCGTAGCTCTCTACCTTGGTGAACTCGGTGTTGATTTTTATCGAGTCGTCGTTGCTGTGTCCATGGATGTCAGTGAAGCATTTGGGAAGGAGGGTGAAACGGTATTTCTCACCGGGCTTTCCGTTAAAGTCAATCATGGCACGGTCACTGCCCGAGGGCAGTAGATTGTGTGCCAGTTTCATGCCGCAATAGCTGGTGCTGCTGTCGGTGAGGCAGAGTACTTGCACCACGGAGTCTAAGTCGTTATTCAGGCTGTCAGGTATGGGATTTTCAAAAGCGACCCACAGTGTGTCGAAATAGGGATGGTTGGTTGCCACTAGGCTTTTCACTATGGAACCTTTTAATCCAGGTACATTCGGCATTTGTTTGGCAGGCCTCTTCTCGCGGAATTGTAATTTCAAAGTGTCGCACAAGTTTGTGTCGGTGAGTAGTAGCACTATCGAGTCGCATCCCTCTGTGGCAGTCCATAGTTTCAAGGTGTCACTCGTGCTGTTGAGTTTATAGTATATTTTGTTGAGACTGTCGTTCAATATGCTGACGGCGAAGCTGTCGGTCAGTGGGCATTGGGTGACAATCTCTATTTGTCCTTTTTTCTTAAACTCGCTCTTGGTCACGCGCTGGGTTTCTTTCTTGAGGATTGACATCAGCATTGTCACCTTTTGTATAGGATTGACGGTGGGTAGGCTGTCAGTGGGTGTGGGTAGGCTGTCGGTGGTCGTGGCCAGCGTATCTGCCGTTAGCGCAGAGTCTGCTGAAGCTGTGCTGTCCCTCATCGTGCTGTCCTTGGTGGTGGTGTCGATGGGTGGCGGCATCTTTTGCGCCACTACCAGTGTGTCGAGGAATGCCACAGCCTCGCCCGTGCCGAACCGCAGGTTCTTGTCGCCGTCCTCGTAGGCAAGCAGTAGGTAGCTGCCCTCACGCAGGTGGTTCAGTTCGAAATGGCCTTCCTTGTCGCAGCGGGTCATATACAGGGGCTGCTCTTTTGCCACCACTGAATCACCACTAGGTGTCATAGGAGCCAGTGTGTCACTCCCGGCATGGTATGCCACAACGGTCACGGTCTCCTTCCTCGGTTCTCCAGTGAAGGCGTCCAGCACGCGTCCCTGCAGGGTCATGCTGTCGATATGGCTGCCGGTCGAGAATACATATTCGAAACTCTTCAGCGCGTTGCCTTCGTTGAAGTCGACGATGCCCTCCTTGAATTGGAACAGATAGGTGGTATTCTCTCGTAGGGTGTCCTTGATTTTGACCAATATGCCGCGTCCCTTGGTGCCGTATTCAGGCTTCTGTTTCATGGGTGGCGACACCAATATGTTCTCGTCGGCACTTTTCACCTGCACATATTCGTCGAACAGGATGTAGAACTCCTTTGCGTCGAAGTTGGTAGTGCCGTTCTGAGGTGTGGTGCCCAGCACCACGGGCGGGGTTTCGTCCTTGGGTCCGCCGGTGGGGTAGCCCTGTTTGGCGCAGGCATACAGCAGCATCATTGCTGTGAGCGTCAGTCCTAGCGTGGCAAGTGTCTTATGTTTCATTATAGTTCGCAATATTTATAGTTCACCTCGTTGCCCAATGTCACCACTAGGTAGCTAGGCGTATCTTTATCATCGTTCAGGTTGTCGGTCATCACGTAGGGTACGCCGCCAATCAGGTGCTCCTCCTTGTGGTGGAAGTGTCCCATCAAGAATAGGCTCACGTCGCTCTCGTCCATCAGGTTGTACAGCTCGTAGCATTCATCCTCGGGCAGGTTGGCGGCAGGCGTGGTGTTGTAGTTGTAGCTGGTGCGAAACAGGCAGGTGTGTGTTCCCACCACCACGTGGCGGTAGTCGCTGCGCTTCTGTAGCACCTCTTTCAGCCATTCCAGTTGGCGTTTGCCATGGGTGGCGTTGCCACTGTCGAGGAAGATAAACAGGTCTTTCGCTCCGCTCACTGTCTGCACCGTCACGGTGTAGGTCGAAGTGTGGAAGTATTTCTTGTAGTACTGCTCGCAATCGAAATAGATGTCGTGGTTGCCTAGTAGCACAAAGCATGTGTCACCTCCAATCCTTGCCACACTGTCCATCAAGCGGAACGGACGTTCGCCGCTCTCGTTGGCTATGTCGCCCAACACCATGCTAAACAGCCCCAGTGGGTCGGCATTCTCGCGTTCAATCACTGTCGCCACCCTCGTGGCATCGCCTTCGAGGTGTATGTCCGAGCAGGCATACACACTATATGTGTCGGGCACACCCGTGATAACGTTCTCGCCATGCTGCTCGTTCCACGCCAACCATTCTGCCACGCGGTCCTCCGTGTGGCTGCCGCTCGAGAAGAACATGCCTTTTACATCCAGCCTGTTGCATGACCCCAGCATTAATGCCATTGCAGCAAATATGATAATCCTAGCCTTCATAATAGTCTCTCTTTTTTTCTAGTCTTACAAGTAGTTCTAGTTGTTCTAGTTGTTTTAATAATCAAAATCTCCTTATAGCTCCCAAGTGCATAAACCAGCCGTCGTAGCTGGCCGTAAGGTTGAGCGACCCCACAGGGTGCACACCCACCTCGGCGGTCAGGGCGGTGCCGTCTTTCAGCGTGTAGAACCCCTTGGCGCTGAGGAACCAGTTCGCCACCCGCTCTATCACAAAGTCGTTATAGTTGCTCCAGCGCAAGCCTACGTTCCACTGCTGGGACAGGGCTTGGTTGTTCCACCACCCTTCGACGGCGAACATCACGTTCATCGGCTCGAATACCGTGCCCGCACCCCCGTCGGCACGCTGTATCAAGGCGGCACTGTAGCGGTTGCACAATCCTAGGTGCAGGTCTGCGTGTCGGGCACGCCAGCCCAGCTGCAGCGCGCTGGTAAACTCCTGTCGGTCGATGCTTGGGTAGTGTCGCCACAGATAGCTGTTCTCCAGTGTCAGCCGTTGCCGTTTCTGTGTGGTCAGCAGTGCAGCCTCGCCACTCAGCCGTGCCGATATGCGGTTGCTACTCACGTACTCTGCACCCACGCCCAATGTGAAGACGGGTGCTACCCTCCAGTCCAGCAGCAGGACACCGCCACCCACCCCGTCGGTGGCATAGTGGTAGTCGTATAGACCGTAGCCCACCACCCGTAGGGGCATACCCCCGTGTACGCCCTCTGTCTGTAAAGGCGTACTACCGTGTACATCCGCCACCTGTCCCTGCAGAGGTGTACTACCGAGTACGCCCACCACCGTCAGCAGCAAAGCTGCAAGTACTTGTTTTCGTGTCATTATCATTCTTTCAATAATTTGTCAGATAAGCTTTTCATTCTCATGGCAACATCGCGGTTATCCTCAAGCAGGTTCCAAATGCCGTCCTCGCTCAGCACACCTCGTTTCAAGTCTTGTGGTAGCAGCCCCTTCTCATCATCTGCCAAGTCCTGCCGCCACTCCTCGCTCCCCAGATACGCCTCCAGTACCGTCATCCCCTCCTGTGCCGCCTCATAGCAGTCCAACGCCTCCTCCATCTGCCCCACCGCCGC